>JAUVCD010000128.1 GCA_030590865.1 Myxococcales bacterium
GTCGTGCTGCGCCGCACCGTGGTGCTGAATCCCGGGGTGCCAGCAGCCGATGAAGATCATGGGTTTCTGCTGTGGCAAGACGACGCGGAGCAGCAAGCGCTGACGACCAAGCTCCGAGACATCGAGCCTTTCAAGACGTCCTACGACCTCTTCTGGGACGACGACTATTATCACGGCACCTCGGCGACCTTCGCCGACACCCGCGGCGGATGGCGGCACGAAGCGGGACAGGCGAGCACCGCGCTGAGCAATGCCTTCTCGGTGGCCATCGAGGGTGCCGCCGCGACCGAGATCCAGGCTGAGCTCGCTAAGACACGCCTGCTCCGGCTAGCGCGACTACGCCCCCTGGGTTTCGAGACCTCAGTCAGCCACGCCACGCCAGCCAAAGACTTCCTCAACGAGCTCGGGCAGACGCTGCAGCAGTTCGCCGATGCGGCCGTCGCCTACGACTTGCTCGCCGCCCATTATCGACAATCCGACCATCCCCAGGGCATGTCGCCTATCGAGGAGATCTGGATCCGGGATGGGCTGGCCAAGATCGCCAAGAGCATCATCCAGTTCCGCAGCAACAACGGCGCCACCAGCGGCAGCGGCGATAGCCATTGGGCCCACGGTTATGAGCTCGCCATCGGCGCCATCGCGCTCGCCCTGCCGACTTATCAATCACCCTACTATGGGGTCAGTGGCGGTGATCTGGTGACGGAGAACGACCTGACCAACGACGAGGGTCAGTATTGGAACCCGTTCCCCGATCAAGGGGTGACTTGGTACGGCATCGCCACCGACTCGGCCATCGACACTCCCGGCCACCCAAACGTCGTGGCGCCATTCCGTGCCGAGTTCCTGCTCAGCGATGACGGCTGGTGGACTGGAGCCAATGATCTGCAGTGTGATGGCGATCGCTATTTCGAGGGGCCTGATGGCGATCGCTTGGTGGACGTCAAACACGGAGGCTTGGCGAACGCCGAGGGGCGCGTGGAGCTGGTCGAGATGAATGGCTACGAGTCGCCTTTCGTCACGCGACTCTACGTCTTCGACCACATGCGTCGCATCAAGGGCGATCCCTATCAGACGGCGTCGGTGAACAACTACCTACGCCGTCGACTGGTCAATGGCATCGTCCGATCGAGCTGGGACGATCAACAGCTGATCTACACCAACCAAGCGCCCAGCATCACCTCGGCGCTCTATGGATTTCACCACCGCTACAATTATGCGTCACTGCCAGGCCCGCTAGCCATGGCCAGCCAGTTTCTCACCGATCTGAACGCCTACTACGGGTTGGGTGGCACCATCGATGACGCGACTCGCGAGCGCCTCGAGCAAGAGCGGAAGATGTTCTACCAGCCCTATGGGCTGGCGCTTTGTGACGACCCGTCCATGCTGCCTGGCTACCAGGTCGAGTCGAACCACGCGCCTTTCCTCAAGGCGCTCTTCAAGCACGTGGTCACGCCAGGAGCGTTGAGTCACAAAGAGATCGTGGCGGTTGATCCAGATGGCGACGAATTGACCATTACGGTGCAGGGACTGCCGACAGGCGCCACCTTCGACGACGGAACCCACACCATCGAATGGACCCCGACGGCCACCAGCGCCGAGGTGCATATCGTGCAGGTCACGGCTGACGATGGCCAGGCTCAAACGACTCGGCCCTTTGCCATGATCCTCAAGCCCGACGCCCCAGCGGGACCCATTCCGGCGGGTCCTGAATCGGTGACGGCGCAGCTGTCCGGGGCGAGCGCCGTGGCGCTGAGCTGGAGCCCGCCGGATGGCGTCACGGTGGCCGCCTATTTCATCTATCGCGACGGGCTGATGTGGGCCGCAGTGGCCGGCAGCGAGACGACGTGGGTCGATCAAGAGCTCATCGTGCCGGGCTCGAACACCCGGTATCACGTGTCGGCCTGCGATACCCACGGAGCAGAGTCCCACGCGGCGGGCGCGACGCCCGGCTATTTGCACGCGCCGACTCCCTGAGGTGCTGGGTCGATAGCAGCTGGCCTGCCCCATCCATCCCCGGGGCGGCACGGCCTTGGTGAGCCAAAAAGTCTCGGAACTCACAGGGTTGCCATGTGTCTCATCTGTCATGAACCACAAGACAGTGGCATGGGTGACCTGCCTCCTGTGCCTCGGCTTGATGCTGGGAACGACCTCTGAGGCGACCGGTCAGCCGAACGATCCGGCGGCGCGAGGGCTTGACCTCTTCGTTCACCTACCGACCAGCGCTGCGCCTGGTGCAGCCGTGCCGGTTCAAGTGCAAGCGCTCGGCTTTCCAACGGTGACGACGGTCAAGCCGCTGGCCGGGGCAGCCATCGAAGCGGTCTGGGATCCCCGGTCCCTCGGCAAGAACATCTCGGTGGCGCCTCCACCGGTACGCGCCACAACCGACACGATGGGGCGGGCACACCTGGACGTGCGCATTCCCGACGGACCAGAACGGGACCTGAACCTGCTGATTGGGGTTCGTTCGGGCAGCCACCACCGCACCCGGACGGTCAAGGTCACCCGCTTGCGAGCCTACGACGTTTCATTGTTCGTCACCGACGACAAGGTGGTGCCAGGAAGCACGATCTCGACGTGGGTACTGGTGCGCAAAGCCACGACCCAACAGCCGGTGGCGTCATTGCCCGTACGTCTGAGCTTGCTGGAGGGCGGCATGGTACGCCGCGAGGTGCGGCTCACCACAGACGCGGCCGGCAGCGCCGCGGGCCGGGTCGCCATCCCGCCTAGCCAGGAGCCGAGCTTCAGCTGGACCCTGCAAGCGAGGGTAGCCAGCCAAAAGAATCGAGACGCCGGCAGCGCAAAGATAGTCCTGACGCCTCGGGAGGAAACCCCGGGCACGCCGCGGATGTGGGCTCAGTGGAGCGACGATGCGGTACGACCGGGCGCTACTGCAAGCTTCGTGATTGGCCTGCGCGATGCCTCGGATGAACCGGTGGCCAAGCACCAGCTCCGCTACTGGATTGGTCCGACGGGGACGAATCCGCCAACCACCAAGGAAGAATGGGACAAGATCGCCAAGCACGGGACCACCACCATTGCTGGTGCGGTTCGGGGATCGATGGCGGCGCCAACCACGGTAGCACCCATCGTCGGTACCGATCTGAGGTTGGTCGCTCGCGCAATGGTCGCTGGGCAAGCGCTCGAAGCCACCACCTCAGTCCACGTGGGCGCGCCGGCCCCGACGGTCAAGCTGCTGCCGACAGCGGGCGTGGTGGTAGGGGGGCTCGAGCAGCAGCTGCTGTTGCGAGCCCAGGACGGCTGGGGTCGCCCGATCGTGGGGACCTTCTCCGTTACTGGGGACGGACTCGATGCCAAAGTCACCACCAGCGCCGACGGTGATGCTCAGGTGACCTGGACGCCGCCGGTGACCGTTGGTGCTCGGCGGGACGTAGGCCCTTGCGCCCAGGGCATAGCGGCGGCGGTGGTGGTTCGCCCGCTCGAGGACCTGCCAGCTTTTGGCGGACGCCGGGGACCTGTCGAGATTTGTGTGCCCATCGATCGTGAGACGCCCGGCCTGGTGCAGGTCGACCAGCCAGTCGTCAAAGCAGGCGAGCCGCTGCGCATCCAAGTGTTGGGCCGTCTCAAAGCACCGTGGAGCGTTACGCTGACGTCCCAAAACGGAGCGCAAGCCACCAGCGCTTGGCTCGACGACGGATCGCAGGGCGGCACGGTGACCCTACCGGCAGGTGCCAGCGGGCTTTGGACAGTGAGCGCCGTCACACCAGGTCGCAAGGAAGGCGGCCAAGCGCTGCCGGCGACCATTCTGGCCGTGCCTCCCACGCTGCCGCTCCTCACCGCCGTCATGAGCGGCGGGCGAGCGGCACCGGGCGGCAAAGTGACCATCGACGCCCGGCTGTCTGACGGTCACGGGAAAGGCCTGACGGGAACGATCGCGGCGGTGGCCTTCGATCTGCACGGTGGCGGCTCAGCCCGGGGGTTGCGTTCCATCGATACGCGCTCGCGACTCTGTGATGCCGCCGGCGTGGACGACAAGCGCTGCCGCGCATTCCTCGAAGAAGACGCCACCATGAACCCGGTCCGGCGGGGACTGTTGGGCGCTCGCCACAAGCGCGCCCTCGGTCCGGTGCTCGACCCAGGCGCGTCGGCCGATGAGGACATGAGAAAAGCCTTCGCGGCCGTGATGCAATCCCTCGAAGGCGCAGTCTACGAAGCCTGCCAATCACCTGAACGACTGCGTGACGCCGGTCGCAAGGGCCCGGGCGGTGCTTGGACGTTCAATCCCGAGCTGTGGACCCTGACCACCGCCGCCATGAAGCCCAAGCCTGTGACCCCAGGTGGCGAGCCCTTTGCACTCTCAGATCTGATGGCCATCGACTCCCAGGTCTCATTCGACAAGGTCGCGCGTCGGGTCACCCGGCTGAAGCTCTTGCGAGTGCTCTCGGCAGTGCATGGCTTCGTCCGGGATAACTATCTCAGCCCGGACGAACCGGCCCTGTCCGACCCACCGGCGCTGCTGCGCAGGTTGGTGCGGGACGGTCGACTTTCGGGCAACGACTTGCTCGATCCCTGGGGCGGCACCATGCAGTTCGTCAAGGCGCGGGGCGCTCGTCTGCCCTTCTTGTCGTTACGAGGCTACCAGCTCCAGGCGCCTGGACCTGACGGAAGAATCGGCACTCAGGACGACCTGCGCGGCCCCTTCGAGCGCGTCCTGCGGTCTGGAACACCCTACGCAGCAGCAGTGGGTGAAGATCGCATCGTCGACGCCAAGCTCGACATGAGGGTCGCCGAGTCCACGATCCAGGCCTGGGAGTCGCTGCTCGAAGAGCTGACCGGCACCCGCCTGGGCAGGCTCGGACTCGGCACGGGCCAAGGTTTCGGCAGCGGTCACGGTCGCCTCGGAGGGTCCCACCGGGCCCGGGCGCCACGAGTTCGCATGGGCCACAGCATCGTCACCGGCAACGCGTTCTGGCTGCCGCCCCAACGGACTGACGAAAGCGGGCGGGTACGCTTGATCGTACCTTTAGGCGACGTCGAGACGACCTGGCGAGTCGCCTTGTTGGGGGTGCCCGATCACGCCCAACCAGCAGTGGCCAAGGTGGACATCCCGATCACCGTGCCCCTGTCAGCACGGGTGGCTGCCGGGGCGCAATGGACGGTCGGGGATGAGGTCGGCGTCGAGATCATGTTGCGCAACCGAACCCACAAGGCCACCAAGGCGACCCTGTCCATCGTCGCCAAGGGAGTCGCAGAGCTCACCAAGTCCGGCGGGGCACGCAAAGTCGTGCGCATTCCTGCCATGGGCGCAGCCACCACCACCGTTCGCGTCAAAGCAGCGAAGGCCGGCGGGGCCAGTCTCGAGGTTCGCACCAGCGCTGCTGGGCTAGCTGACGACCTGGTCCGCCACCAGTGGGAAGTGAAACCTGCCGGAGAGCGAACGATACGGTCTCAGATGGCCTCGGTCGAAGGGCGGAAGGAGATCGCCCTGCCCTTCGAACGGCAGCGCTCCACGCCGGTCGGACCCACCCGGCTGGTGCTGGAGCTTGGTCACCGTCCTCTGCTCGAGGCCGCGCTGAACGGCATCGATCCGGATCGAGCCAGGAGCCCCGAGGCGATCGGTGATGCCCTCGAGGTGGCGGTACGGATCCACCAGTGGGCGCTGCTGCGTGAAGGCAAGCAAGACCCCTTGGCCCTCCATGCGCTCGACGTGGCGCGACGGGCCAAAGGCCGGCTCAGCGTTTATGCCAACACCAAGAGCGACGCCGCCGTCGTTCGAGGCGTCGTCGCACGAGTGCACCTGTTGGGAGGGCCGGTCGACACATCGACTTTCGAGAGGCCAGACAGGTGCCCACCTGAAGGCGCTCCAACCCTGGAGACAGCCCTCCAGTATTTGGAGGCAGAACCGCCACCGGTCGGCGGGGTGATCCATGCCTGTTGGGACGGCTTCGTGACCAGTGCGGCAGACGTCATCCAGCAATCAGGCGAGCCCGTCGCCTTGGCCCGGGCCATCGTCGCCATGTCGGAACGCCGCCATCGGCGCGTCATGGCCAACGCGCTGGCCGCCCGCCTGCGCGAACAAGTCGAGCTCGCGCCCACGGGCCGCATCCGGCTGCCACTCACTGACTCGCGCAGTCCGGCGACTCGAGCCATCGTCTACGCAGCCCTGCTGCGCACCGCCGACCGCGGGGGCGTCAACTCACCTGACCGGTCCCGCCTCGCCACTTGGTTGGCGATCCAGCGGGATCCTCATGGTGGCTATGGGTCCTCGCTCGCCACCCGGGCAGCGGTGACGGCCTTGCTCACCCTCGAACCGGGAGGACAGGACAGGGCGCAGGTCACCGTTGTGACGGCGGGCAAACGCAAAGCGGTGGTCGTCGGATCGACCAAGCCCCTGTCATTGAACCTCGCCCAGGGAACGACCAAGGTCATCCTCCAAACTAGCGGGCCAGGGCTGATCGCCCGGCTAGAGCGGCGCACCTTGCGACGGTGGTCTCGGCCCCCCACGCAGCTCACCAGCCCCGCCAAGCTGGAGATCGCCTGGCCGAGCCTGGCCCGGGTGGGCCGACCGGAGCGCCTCCAGGTATCACTCAGTCACGACCTGGGCCGTCCGACCACGCTCGACGCCCGCATCCCGCTACCCCCTGGGGTGACCCTGGCCGCCCCGACCAGTGGCGTCCGGCAGGTGCAAGGGGTACTGACGATTCGTCGCAAGCTCGACTCGAGCGGCATGCGGACCGTCCTGCAAATCCCCATCCGCTTCGGGCTCCGCGGCAAGGTGACGGCCCCAGAGGCTCAGGCACGCTTGGCCTTCGAGGAGGCTGCCCGGGCGGTGGCGCCAGCCCGTCCGCTGCTCATTCGCTAGGCTGGATTGTCTGACAGCCGCCAACCAGCTAGCCTCGAAGGGTCATGTTCAGAACATCAAGCATCACTCTCGCCGCCCTTTGGATCGCTTTGGTTTTCGCCGCCAGCTGCGACGACGACACCTCGAACGACGATGGCGACGGCGCCGGTCACCCGGAAAATACCGGCGACAGCTGCGTCACCCCCGAGGATTGTTATCCAGGCATCGACCAGCAGGAACTGGAGGGCGACGTGCTCTGCCTCGAACGGGTCGAGGATGGCTACTGCACCCACGAGTGCCAAACCGACGATGACTGCTGCACCGTGGAGGGCGAGTGCGATACCGACCACCCACAGGTCTGCGGCCCCTTCGAGTCCACCGGGTTGATGTTGTGCTTCCTCAGCTGCGAATCCGAGGACATCGGCGACAAAGAAGACAACGAGTATTGCCGAGAATTCGGGGACATTGACTTCATCTGCCGCTCGACCGGAGGCGGCTCGGACAATCGGAAAGTCTGCGTGCCTGGCGGCAATGGCTCCTGCACCGTGGCGGAAGACTGCACCGGGGACTGGCCTTATTGCTGCCTGGACAACACCGGTGACGCGCGCTTCTGCTACAGCGACTTGGCCGCCGAGACACGGGACTGCCTCGAGTAACAGCGGCAGCGCCGTCGCAATGGCCAGACTGGTTCACCTTGCCGCTGAGGCGGGGTGTGCCTAGATCTGACCGCCATGACGGATGCAACGGACGACACCAATGGGGGGAGCGCGCCGGCCGATGTCGCGCGCCGCATTATTGAGCACCTCAATGCTCGGGACATTGCCGCGGTCGAGGCCCTGTGGGCCGAGGACATCATCGAAGATATCGTGGCGGTGGGCACATTTCGCGGCAAGCCAGCGGCGCGCGGGTTCTTCGAAGAGCTCTTCGAGGCATTTCCGGACTTCTACCTCGCCGTCGAACGCGTGACAGGCGACGACCAGACGGCGGTGGTGCAATGGCGCGCTACCGGGACCTTCACCGGCGGCCCATTCCAGGGCGTCGCTGCGAACGGCAAGCCGGTAGAGCTCCGGGGCGTGGACTGTATGGAATTCGAGGGCGGGCTAATGCGCCACAACACCGCCTATTACGATGGCGCCGCCTTCGCCCGAGCCGTGGGGTTGCTGCCCGCCCAGGGATCGGGCCCGGAGCGCGCACTATTCGGCGCATTCAACGCCGTCACCGCAATACGCAAGCGGCTTGGTGGCTGACCGCGCTAGTTTCGGGCCGCCAGCGAGCTAGGGTTCTTTCGCCTCGAAGGTGGCTTTGCTCACTGCGCGGCAGGCAACGTTGACCCCCCGGCCGTCACCCAGCCAGCTTCCGAAGGGGTGGGTGCCCAGCCGGATGAAGCGAGTACCGCACTTCATGCGGATCCGGCTTCCGGTGGGCCCCACATACTTGCCTGTCTCGTAAACACCCACACCTTCGCTGGCAGGCTCGACGATCAGGTAGCCGTAGTCCTCCGGAAGGGCAGCCGGATCGTCGGCCTCCGCCACGCTGGCAGCTGGCGACGCCGATGTAGCGGCGCTCGGGGCGGCCGTCGGCGGGGCCGCGGCTGGTGGAGCAACGACGACTGATGCGGTTGGTTTGGGCTTGGCCGTCGCGACCGGGGCGGCTGCGCTGGTTTTCGGTGCCACGACGGGCGCCGGCTCGGCAGTGACGGTCGCTCGGCCAACCAGAACGCCCACGCCAAGAGCCACCACCGCCACGACGGCGGCCACTTGCGCCACTGCGCGGGTCGAATAGCCGGCGGCAGGCGCCGCAACGTCCCTAGGCGCCACCGGTGGTGCCGTTGGTGTTGGGTCCAGCGACCCGTCATCTGGTGGCAGGGTGTCCGGTGGCAGACGGCCTGGTGGCAGACTGTCCGGCGGCAGAGGGGACCCGCGTCCAGCAGCGAAGGGCGCAGAAGACGGCGGAGAGCTCGAGGCCGCTGGTGGTGCGCTGCCCACCGGCGCGTCGGACCCAGCAGCTGCGAATGGATCGGACGGAACCTCGGGGATGGGCGAGAAGGTTGCCGCAGAGTCGGCCGCCGAGCCCAGGGCCGGGCTGCGGCCAAGGCCCTGGGGCCGAACATGCTGATCGGTTAGCTCTTCGTCCGGGTCGTCGCTGCCGAGTGGAGCATCGCTCGCGGCGGGCAAGGGGGGCGGTTGGCTGGCCACAGAAACAGCACGCCCCGGCGTCGGGCTGGCAGAGCCTGGCGATGACGGGCTGGGCCGCGGCGCCACAACCCGAGGCAGGGCCGGACTCTTCAAAGATGGGACGGCCGCCCTATCTATTTTGGGCGGCGAGCGCACCGACCGGCCGCCGTCGGGGGGCATGGTATCGAGACGCCCAGCGGTCTCCTTGGTGAGGTAGGACACCGGCATGCCGGCTGCGCAGGCCAGCGTGTCGATGGCAAGCACCGCGCGCAGCACCTCCATGTTCCAGCGCAGCTCCTCCTTATCCGAGTCGGTCACCCGCGAGTCGACGGATTGGGCCAAGAGTCGGGCGGCCAAGAAGCGAGTCGACGGGTTGGGGGCCAGAGCCCGATCGACGCCCTGCGCCAAGTCCTCGTCCACGCCGGCGCAGCGCTCCGCCAGCGGGGCGACAGGGCTGCCATCGCTCGGAGGCTCCTCATGGGCCAACAGGGCCCACAGGATCGCAGCCGCGCTGTACAGGTTGGACAGTGGCTTGGGCTCTGCCCCATCCCGAACCTCAGGCGGCACGTAAGGGAGAATTTCAGCCGGCCAAGCCATCTGCTTGCGCTCAGCCCGGTAGGCGCTAGACATGCCCAGCCCAAAGACCTTGACGCCTGCGTCCCAGGTAATGAGCACCTGTTCGGGCCCGAGCTGCTGGTGCACCAAGGGACCGCTCGTGCCTGGCGCGCCAGCGAGCCGGTGAGCCTCAGCGAGCACGTCGAGCACTTCTTTGATGATGTAGAGGGAAGCGCCCTGAGTCAGGGGCTCACCCTCGGCGCGCAGGTGGGCCGCCAGCGTGGCCAGCGTGACCCCCGGATGATGCTCGAAGGCCACAGCGCATCGCCCATCCGCTTCGAATGCCTTGATGATGCGGACCGCCGCGCGGTGCTTCAACCGTTTGCAGCGCTCCATCTCCGCAAGCAGCTCACGGCGGGCGGGCTGCTCTAGGTCGAACAGCGCCAAGACCACCTCCTCGCCGTCAGGCGACTTGGCGAGGTAGGCCTCCCGGATCATATCCTCGGCACGACGAGCAATGGTGAAACCACCAATGATTTTGGGCGCCAGTGCAGACATAAGGTCACTAGCTTAGCGGCCAGTGGGCGATGCGGGCACGCATTCTGCGCTTCTGGGGAGCCATCGGCGGCAGGTCGCCGCCTGCCGCTGACACTGGTAAACCCACGACCGTCCAGATGTTTTCACCCCTGCCACCCCTCGCTGACCTGCATCGTCACCTCGACGGCTCGCTTCGACTCGAGACGCTCACCGAGCTGGCCGAGCAGCACCGCCAAGTCCTTCCGCGGGACCTGATGTTCCGCCGCGGCATGGGGCTGGACGAGGCGCTCGCACGCTTCTCGGTGATCCTCTCGGTGCTGCAACAGCCAGCCGCCGTCCGCCGGGTGGCCTCTGAGATTTGCGAGGATGCTGCGGAGGACGGGGTCACCACCCTCGAGATCCGCTTTGCGCCTCAGCTTCACCGTGGCGCCAAGCCGGCCGCCATCGTCGACGCCGCCCTCGAAGGCATCAACCGACGGGCCGGGCTGATCTTGTGTGGCCTCTATGGTGAGTCACCCGCGGTGCTTACCGATCTGGTGGAGCTAGCCGCAACGCGGACCGGGGTCGTAGGCATCGATCTGGCGGGAGGCCCGGCGTCGGGGCACCAGTGGCAGCTCGCCGACTATGCGGCACCCTTTCGGCGGGCGCGGGAGCTCGGCATCGGTAGAACGGTCCACGCCGCTGAGGGCCGCCCTGCCCGGGAGATCCGCGACGCCATCGAGCAGCTTCACGCGCAGCGAATCGGCCACGGGACAACACTGCTCGACGACCCTGAGGTCGTGGATCTGGTGTGCCAGCAGGAGATCACCATCGAGGCCTGCCCCACCTCGAATGTCCACACCGGCGTCATCGCCCAGGTGGCCGACCACCCGCTACCCGCCTGGGTCGAGGCAGGAGTGCGGGTCTGCGTATGCCCGGACAACACCTTTCTGTCCGACGTCACGGCCAGCGAGGAACACCAGCGGGTGGCCGCCATACCGGCGATGAATGGGACGGTTCTCGATCAGCTGATCGCCTGGGGTCACCAGGGGGCGTTCAAGCGCCAATAACCGCCCAGGCCAGGCGCGTCACCGCCTCGGCCGCTCGTGGCAGATATCCGCCTGACCCTTGGGACAGGCGATGCGGACGTGGAAATGGTCGTCGTGGGCCGCCGAGTCCTCGGGCTGTTTCAACAGCACCTGCGCCCGCGGCAGATGCTTGCGGAAGCTCTTCCGACTTTGGGCGAATTTCAACAGACGCCCTCGGAGCCCGCGAGAGACGAAGATGTGAGAGAGGCCGGCACGCCGATCCCGCAACCATGACTGAACAAGCAGCCAGTTGCGCCAGTCGTCGAACACCAGGCCACTACCGTCCTTGGCTTTGCCGTTTGACCCAAAGGCGACAAAGTGATCGAGCTGTACCGACTTGCCGTTCTTGTCCTTGGCGTAAAAAGCGATGTCGGCGTCGCGACCGCTCTGATGGGACTGGTGCCCAGCAAGTGGACCACCTCCCTTTGCGGAGAGATCGCCTAACACCATGACCGAGCCCGGCGCGGTGCGGGCGATGTCTCGAGAGCTCCGGTAGAGCATCTTGACCAACGAGGGGTGGCCATAGCAGTGCTTGCGACTGTTCTTCTTGATCGTCAGCCCCCGGCGAGGCTTTAGTCGCGACGCCCGAGCCTGCCAGCCAGCATTGGGATGGCCTACGGACAGGGACTTCAGGGAGTGGGGCGCCTTCTGATAGCGCTTGGGTAGCGCCCGCGTCTTGCCGGCGGCATGGCCCACAGGCTGGGCCATCAGCCACACCAGCAGGACCAAAAAGGCGGTCAGCAGAGCTGTGGTCCTGGTCCGCACAGTCTTCTGCGTAGCAAGTCTCGGACGAGCGTCAACCCGGAGCGCACGATCCTGGCGTTGCTGGTACCCTAGCGCTTCAGTCGGAAAACAGGGGGGAGAGGTGGACATGACGAGCACCAAAATCGAGCGCATTGGCATCATGACCGGCGGAGGCGACTGTCCTGGGCTGAATGCGGTCATCCGGGCGGTCGTGCTCAAATCGTTGAAACTCGGCTGGAAGGTATTTGGCATCGAGGATGCCACCGAAGGGCTGATCGATCTGGACTACCGGTCCCCTTTCGGCAATCGCTGGCTCGGGCCGGAACACGTCGATCAGATCCTGACGAAAGGCGGGACGATCCTCGGCACGTCGAACCGTAGTGATCCGTTCCGTTACGTGGTCGAACAGGACGGCAAGAAGGTGGAGACCGATGTCTCGGACCGCCTGGTGGCCAACTACAAGAAGCTCGAGCTCGACGCGCTGATCAGCGTTGGAGGCGATGGCAGCATGAAGATCGCCCAACAGCTCGGCGAGCTGGGCCTGCGTGTCGTAGGGGTGCCCAAGACCATCGATCAGGACCTGGGTGCCACCGACTACACCTTCGGCTTCAACACCGCGGTCCAAACCGCCACCAACGCCATCGACCGACTTCAAGACACAGCGGCGAGCCACGACCGAGTGATGATGCTCGAGGTGATGGGTCGAAACGCCGGCTGGATCGCCCTCTTTGCGGCCATGGCCGGTGGGGCCCACGTCTGCCTCATCCCCGAAATCCCCTATCGAATCGGACCGATCGTGGAGGCCATCAAGGGACGACGCAAGTCAGGCGCACCGTTCAGTATCGTCGTCGTTGCCGAGGGCGCCAAACCCCACGAGGGCGAACAGAGCCTGGCCGGCCCGCAAGAGCTGGGCGCCATGCCCAAGCTCTTCGGCGCCGCCTTCAAGCTAGCCGCTGCTCTGGAACCCCATTTGAAGCTCGACGTGCGCGTCACGGTGCTCGGTCACATTCAGCGGGGAGGCTCACCGACCCAATTCGATCGCATCCTTGGTACCCGCTTCGGTGCCGCCGCAGTCGACGCCGTCGCCGCCGGCAAGTTCGGACACATGGTGGCACTGCGGACACCGACCATCGAGCTGGTACCCATTGATGAGGCACTCGCCAACGAGCGCCGCGTGGATCCCGTGGGCCAGCTGGTTCAGACGGCCAAGGACGTCGACATCTGTTTCGGCGACTGAATCTCGAGGCCGCGCAGCGGCACCCAACTGGAGTACAGAGCGGCTCTCACTTGCTCAAGGTGATGACCGCCTTGCCCCGAATCACGACGGTGTCACGCGACGCCTCGGCTGGCTCGCCATCCTTCGCCTTGGCCTTCCCCTTCTTGGCCTTGACCTTCTTTCGTCTGACCTCGGCATCGAAAGTGAAGTGCAGCTCGTTGCCCTCACGAGCAACGCTGCCCTGACACTTTGCCTCCCCCGTCTCGCTGGGGTGACGGTCCTTCCCGTCGACCTTCTTCCAACCCAGGGTCTGCCGCCCGTCGGACAACACGCTGGGCACGTAGCACTGATACTTGTCGAGATCGTCGATCCCCTGGGCGACACGCTCGGGCTTGGTGTAGCGAACCCATAGCCGGGCTACCGGATTGCCCGAGTAGGTTCGCAAGGCCACATAGGGTGCCTTGCCGTCTTCGTCTTCAGGCAGCAGGTACACCGAGTAGCCCTGTTTTCCAGCCTCGTCGTCGATCTGAGCCTTGGTGGTGCGGTAGTCATATTGCTTCCCGTCGACCTGCAGCTCCACCTGCGCCTGGTAGCTCGGCTGAGAGGAACAGGCCACCAGGCAACAGCCTGAGACCAGGAGAGCGAGGATGGTCATCAATCGTGCTCTCATGGCGTCACCTCCTCGTCGCTGTCTGCACCCGACGCCGGAGCCAGGTCTTCTTCCTCATCACTGTCTGTGGCGATGAACTTCCTGAGAGCCATGATCAAGATGGGTGACGCAACCGCCATGACGGCCACCACGAGCCACAGGTTGCTCGACTGGCGCGCCCCCTCGGCCGGGCAGTAGCGACCTAACAGCAGGCCAGACATGGGGCCCACAATGAACTTGGCAAAGAACATCGGCAACAGCGACAGGCCCATGTAGGTCGCCTCTCGCCCCTTGGGCGCCACCGAAGCCGTGTACTGGTACAGCCGCGGTGACCACAAGGCTTCGCCCACCGAGAAAGCGGCGGCGAATATCAACAGCGTGAAGTAAAGAGGTGCCAAATCGCCGTCGATGTCGAGGAACCACTTCACCGGACCACTGATGCCGGTAGGCACCAAGAAGGCGAAGGTATCGGTAGGTAGGACGAGCAAGAAGCAGGACAGGGCACAGACCGAGGTGCCCACGATGATCATCCGGTAGGACGACACCCTGCTGAACAATGCGCCGACCAGAGGCGTCAAGCCGATGATCATGACCGGGTTGAGCACGCCCCAGGCGGTGCCGAAGCGTGAGCCGTAGCCGAGCTCTCGGTCGGCCCAAGGCGGCAAGGTGTAATGCATATGGTAGAAGACCATGCGCACGCCCACGACGATGGTGAGGAAGAGCAGGAACCGGTAGAACGCCTTCTCGCGAAAGACGTCAGCGAGGATCGTCCCGGTCTTCTTCAAGATTTGACCGGCCTGCGCAATGGGCCCGCCCTCGGCAGGCGCCTTGGGGCTAGTATCAATGATGGGCTCATCGCCCTCTTCAGGCATCTCCACGCCTTCGCGCATGAAGAGCATGCAAGGCGCCACGCCGGCCACGGTGAAGGCCGCCGCGATCAGGAAGATCGTCTCGTAGACCGACAGCTCGAGCCCCACTCCGGGGATCACGAAGGTGCCCTCTTCCCCCATCCAGTTGCGCACCTTGTCGTAGAGCTTGCCGGCGATTGCGAAACCTACGTTCATCATCACGTAGAGCAGCGCGAAGCCCATGGATCGCTGCCGCTTGTTGGTGAAACGCCGGGCCGCGGCGACCATCACCGGGATGGTCATCGCCACGCCTAGCGACATGGGAACCAGTCCCAGCACCGGAGCCAGAATCGGATCGCCCAGCACCGCGGTGAGGACACGAGTGATGGCACACAGGGTGAAGGAGAAGATGAGCGTCTTGCGAATGCCGATGGCGTCGCTCAGCGAACCGACCAGGAAGGTGAAGAAGGAGATCATCACCGCCCAGAGCCCCACGAAGAAGCCCGCTCCCTCATCGGAGAAGCGCAGATCGTTGATGAGGTAGAGCATCAGCCCGGCGTTGAAGAGCGCGTAGGCCGCCGTCTCCATCACCTTGCCGAAGTAGACGATCCACAGCTCCCGCGGAGCGGAGAGCAGCACCGTGAACTTTTGGATCATTCCGTCGTCGCTTGCGTCGGTTGCGGTCCCCTGCGCCATTCGCTTGCTGCCTCCTCCTCGAGCGACGGTTTCAGGTCGATCGAGCAGGCCATGTCTATCAGAGCACGGGCGCCCAGCCAATCGACGCCGGACCAACTCGGACGCCGATCCCTGCGCCCCGCTCGCCCCTGGCCAGCCGAGCCACTACAATGCGCAGCATCCCCATGCGACCCACTTTCGGCTTGGCAATCATCACCCTGGCCTTCGCCATCACGGCTTGCCAGAAGCAATCAACCGACGAGGCGGACGAGCCAGAATCGACGCGTCGTGACACCAAGAGCGAGCAGACCAAGGGCGACGACAGGCCAGCTGGCCCCGCTTCGGCGACCGTTGACAGCCCGGTAGGGACACCACCGAAGGGCACCGCGGCAGGCGCCGCTACAGCGGCGAAGGCCACCCCAGAGCCGCCTAGCGGGACCACGGCCGACAACCCCCCTGCAGGGACCAACACCGCCGCCCTGGTGCCACCGCCTCCGGCAAGCACAGCGACCCAGACTGCCGCCCCCCAGCGGTGCGGTGCCCGTTTCCCGCCTTGCCCGCCAGGTCAGACCTGTAGCAGCAAGCGAGTCGGAATCTGCCAGTAGCCGAGCGCCCCTAACCGCGGGCCAGTTGTCGCAGCTCCTCCAGCGACATCGCACCAGTGCGACACGGGCTCCTCACCCCCGGGAGCTAGTGTGCTGAAATTACTCACACGCTCTCCTGGCACCGGCCTTGCAACATCTGTGGTCAGCCGGAGACTTCATGCCTTCCCCAATCACCCAACGACTCCCCTGGTGGAGTCTCGTCGCCCTGCTCGTAGCGGCCACCTGCGCCGCTGGCTGCCAAGCGTCCTCACCGCCGATGCGCCCCCAGATCGGGAGCGCGAATACGGTGACCGTGGGCGCGACACAGCCGACCGCGAGCTGTGCTGGCGACGTGTGCTTCCCCTACTCGGACGAGGTCGCAAGCGCCGAGCGCTGAGACCCAGCTGATAGGCCCCAGGACGAACCGAGCGGCCCGCCGAGCCGAGCGCACGAGCCGCTCGAGGTTGCCGCCCGGCGCTTTCAGGTGCAAAGCTTGCGCGCCGTTCGGAGCTTTGGTGGTCCCGACCACCCAACAGCCCCGGGCGGGAGGCGTCGAGGCGGCTCGGAAAGGCCGGTGCCCCAAAAGCCGACGACTCGCCGTTCACCACCATCGTGGAGGCACCCATGGACACGTCACTGGCAACACGGCTGTCGCGTTTACAGCAATCAGCGGTAACCCAGCTTCACAAGA
>JAUVCD010001119.1 GCA_030590865.1 Myxococcales bacterium
TCACCGAGCTGCTCGATCTCCAGCAGTTGCGCCGGGCCGTTCGCGCCACCCGTTAACCCAGACGACGCGGGAAGCACAGGAGGCGCGGGCGCCCTGGGCCACGATCCGCTGGCATGGACTGGACAAACGAAACCGCGGACGCGTCAAGCGGGCGCCCTAGAACACGATCCGCTGGCGTTGACGAGACAAACGAATCCCCGGACGCGCCAGAGTGACGCGCCGGGATCCGTTTGGATTCGGACAGGGAACCGCGACGAGCGCGGATGAACGGCCGAAGAAGCTACTTCTTCTTCTTCTTGCCCTTCTTCTTCTTCTTCTTCTTCTTGCCCTTGGGCTCTTCGGCAACGGCCTCCTCGGCCGGGGCTGCCTCGCCGCCACCAAGGAACGCCTTGGCGTCGAACTTCCACGCATCGCCAACCTTGGCGAAGGCGAGCTCCTTGGCTTCCTCACCGACGGTGACGGTCACGGTCGCGGCTTCGCCCTCGACCTTGGCCTCACCGCAGGCACCTTCACCGAGCTGCCCAGCCAAGCCCTCGATGGACTCAGCCGTGACAACCTCGGCGGCACCGTCACCAGAAGCCCCGACCACGCCCTCGACGTTCTTGGCCTTGATGGCTTCAATGAGTGCCGCACAAGCGGCGTCTGGACCAGCGGCCTCGGCCGCTGCGCCAGCACCACCACCGGCCGCGGCTTCAGCCGCTCCGGCGCCCCCAGCTGCTACTGTTTCTTCTTCCCCAGTTGCATCGCCATCTTCACAAGCGAAGAAGACGAGGGGCAGCGCAAACAGCAGACCCAACATACGCAATTTCATTTCAGCTCCTTAGATAATGCTGAGTTGATGTCATTTATTAGTATGCCATGTCGAATAGAGCACGTTCTGAAGCTTGCCGACCGCGTCGCGGTTGGCGGGTGACGACAGATTGAAATAGGCCGCCAGCCGGCCGTCGGTGGCCGCGAGCCGGTAGGCCAGGGTCGTCGCTAGATTCTTGATCAGCTTGAGCATGCAAGAGCGGTTGGCCGTGCACAGCTCATCAAAGGGACCCCGGTTGAGCAGCGCCAGCTCGACCTTGCTCAGGGCGATGACGCCGGCGATGGCTGGCCGCCGGGCCAGGACCTCGATCTCACCGAAGACGCTCGGCGCCGCCAGGCTGCTGATGACGTGATCACGCCCATCAACCCCTGTTTTGACCACCTCCACGTTGCCGTGGAGCAGGATGTAGATCGGATGGGCGCCCTTGTCGCCTTCCTTAATGATGATCTGCTTGGAGTCGAAATCCTCGGTAACGAGGTGGGACGCGAGTTCCTCGAGCTCAACCGTCGTCAACCCCTTGAAAAGGGGGAGGTCTGCGAGGACGTCCACCTGGACCGGCATGCTCGACACGGTATCCCCTACCGGCAGACCAGGGCAAGATATGTGTCAATGCAGGACGGTGTTTTTCAAGGGCGTTTGATCACCTGGGTCGGCTCCTCCGTGGCGGGCTGGGGCAATTTCGCCTGGCTGTCCCGGAGTCGTTGGAGCTCGTCCCAGGCGGGGGTC
>JAUVCD010000835.1 GCA_030590865.1 Myxococcales bacterium
CTTCGACGTCGCTCCTTAACCAGGGGTGGTTGGTGCGGGCAGCCCGAGACGATTCGCGACTCTTGTGGGGTGGTGCGCATGGCCAGTGCGGCGATCTGGGAGGAAGTGACATTGAGCTCAATCATGAGGTTCTGGTTTGCCGCCTTGTGCGGTTTGCTGCTCACCGCGGTCGTAACGGCGGCAGGGGCCCAGGCACCTGAGTCCAGCGCGGCTGTTGGCGATCCGACGGCCACGGCGGTGCCGGCGGACTCAGCTGCGCCGGCCGCGGCACCAGACCCTGCCAAGCAGCTCTCAGGCGAGGAGCTCTACCAGTTGTTGCGGGGGGCCGCGCGGGGTGATGGACCGGGCCACAGCCTGCTCGATACTCTGGGGCACAGCGCCAGCGCCATTGACTGGCAGAGGGCGGAGCCACGCAGCTTCCTGGGTCACGTCCGAAAGCTCGACGCCACCGGCGCGGACTCGGCCAAGCAGCTCTTCTTGGCTCGCGAGGTGACGGGTAAAGTCTACGTCTTGGCGTTGCCGGCAGATCCTGCGGCGCTCGCCAAGGGGTCGGGCTCGCCCTACGCCGATCTGCATGGCTTGACGAAGTACAAGCTCCGGTTCCACGCCCAGGTGGCGACCGCCACCGTCGACGGCGTTAGCTACGATTTCGTCCGCCTGGCTCAGCCCCCCGAGCGGCTCCTGGTTGACCGACTGTTCTTCATCGCCATCGTGCTGTTGCTGTTCTTGGTCATGGTGGGGATGGGCATGACGCTGACCACTCGCGACTTCGGGCTGGTCTTGAAGAAGCCCCGCGGAATGATCGTGGGCCCCCTCTTGCAGTTCGGTCTGCTGCCCCTCATCGCCATGGTCCTAGGACGACTCGCCGGCTTCTACGAGGCCTACCCTTTCATTTTCCTCGGGCTGATTCTGGTGGCCGCCAGTCCTGGCGGCGTCACCTCCAACCTGATGACTTATCTGGGCAAGGGCGACGTGGCCCTATCCGTGTCACTGACGGCGCTGTGCACCGTGCTCTCCATCGTGTTCACGCCGCTGCTGTTGACTCTTTATGGCTCCAACATTCCCGAGTTCTCGATTCCGGTGGTTGACGTGGTGAAGACCATGTTGGTGCTGGTGATCGTCCCGCTCTTCGTCGGAATGGTGATTCGGGCCAAGGCTGAGCGCTTCGCTCGGCGGGCGGAGAAACCCTTCGCGCTGTTGGGGCTGGTGGCCTTGCTGTTTCTGATCGTCGTGGGGATCTGGAGCAACATCGACAAGTTCGCCGACACGGACCGCTACGGCCCGGCCTTCTACGCCATCATCTTCGCGCTGACCTTGCTCGGGATGGTCTTCGCTGGCCTCATTTCCAAGGGCCTGGGCATCAGCAACTACCAAACCCGGGCCATCTCATTGGAGGTGGGGCTGCGCAACGCGTCGTTGTCGATGACCATTGCCCTTCTGCTTCAGGACCAAATGGGCGATTTTGCCAGCTCGATGTTCTTTTCCTCAGGCATTTTCGGCCTCTGGATGTACTTCGCCGGGGCGTGCACCATTTACGGCTTCAAGAAGCTCTTGCCGGTGGACGAAGCGGAGCTGGCGCGCCACCAAAAACCAGGCGAGGCAACGGCCGACTAGACGCTCATTCCGGTTCGTCTTGGAACGGCCGCGGGGCGGCGCCATGCACACTCTCCCAGGCGCTGCGGCACATCATGATGTCGGTGTAAGGCGGGCACAGCCGATAGACCTCGTATCCTGATTGCAGGGCGATCAGCGGTGGGCGGTTGTGGCACTGAGCGCGAAGCCGGTTTGGCTCGTTGGCGACGCTACAGCGCCGCTGGGTCATCCCCGCCAAGAGGTTCTCCATCACCTGGGCGGGCTGTTGGTAGTGGTGGCGCCAACCAATCCAACCGTTGGGGCCGCGGTATTCGGTGCCCATGGGATCGGTGCCCGGTTCATTCTTCGACGCCTCGACGACACCAGCGGCTGCCAAGAAGCAGCCCGTCGTGCCGGCTGCGGCGAGAAGCGCGAGTGCGGCGACCATGCTTCGATAGACCATCATCGTTCCTTGTATCTTAATATTGCTGCGACGGGGCGATCGCGCTGAGCAGGAACCCGGCGTCGTGGGTGTCGTCGGTCGACAGGATCAACCTGGCGAGCTAGCTTGATCAGGACGAGGTTGGTGTCCAGCCGGCGAGCTCACGCTCAGCGGTTCGGGCGGATGCGGCTCGGGCGTGGGATGGCGCTTTCGCCAGGCGAGGAGGATGGGGATGAGCAACGGCATGCTGGTGACGGCAACAGCGATCTCCCTGGTGGCGGTGACTACCGCGCTGTCCTGCTCGGACGACCACTACGACGGCGGTAGCACCACGACGTCGACCAGCTCAGGCAGCGGCGGCTCAGGCACCGGTGGCGCCGGTTTGGGCGGTATCAACTGGGGCGGGTTCGGGGGGGCGACGAGCAGTGGCGAAGGGGCGGGCGGCGGCGTTGGTGGTACCGGCGAAGAGTGTCCGACCCTCACCTTGACCGAGCCCATCGAATGTACGACCTACTGCCAGCTCATGGATGGGGCCTGCAAGAATTTCCAGGGCAACTTCAACGATCAATACCCAGGGGGATACCCAGATGTCTGCCCCGAAGCCTGCGCGCATTTCTCCTATGGCAGCCCGGGGGACACCACGGGCAACAGCCTGGCGTGCCGGATCGTCGAGGCCTGTCTGGCTCAATACGATCCGAATACCCATTGCACCCGCGCGGGCCCTGGGGGCGATGGCGTTTGTGGCGACAACTGCGAGAGCTTCTGCGCCCTCAACCTGACGGTCTGCGAGGGATCGAACCAGCAGTGGACGACCCAGGCTTTGTGTCTGGCGGACTGTGCCCTGTTTGATTTTGCCGACCCCTACAACACCAGCTCGGACAACTGGTCAGGCACCGACAGCGCTTTCGCCTGTCGCCTGTACTGGCTCATGCGGGCCGTCGACGATCCGCTGGGGTCCTGTCCCAATACCCGCTCTGGTGGGGTCAGCAGCGACCCTTGCATCGATGGCGTTTAATCCCCGCTCTGTACTCTCGCTGGGTCCCCTCGCTGGGTCCCCTCGCTGGCGAGTCAGGCAGCGTTTCCTCAGAAGGCGCGCATGATGATGCTGATAGGCACCCGCAGCTTGGCATAGAGACCGAAGGAGTTGAGCTCATCGCTCGCCGGGTTTCGGTCTACGTCATAGAGCCGCCGCTGGACCTCCAAACCGAAGAGGCTCCAGCCGATGGACAGCATGAGGCTAGGTGAGGGGGCGATGACGTCCACCATGGCCCCCGCCTGTCCCCAGAAGCCGCTGCTCAGGTGGATGATCTCGGTCTGCACACCCAAAGTCGCGCCTGACAGGTCCGAGGCCTCGTAGGTCAAGCCAGTCGAGATAGCCAACGGTGACTGGCGCGGATCGGTGGGTTCGAAGAAGACCAGGACCCCGACTCGCGCCCGTCCAAAGCCCGTGATGCTCTCTCGTTCGGGCACCCAGCCCAGGGCGCCCTCGA
>JAUVCD010000361.1 GCA_030590865.1 Myxococcales bacterium
CAGAGAAGCGCTCATCAGGTCTCCCTTCGTGGTGGTCGGTGCCCGATGATATCCGAACCAGGGAGCGAGGGAACCGGCATCTGGAAGGGGCGACCTTGCCGGGCGCGACCGCCGAGCAACGATGTTTGGAATGTGTGGCGATTTGGGCCTGTGACAGGCACGCCTTCAGTGGCAGTTCTCGAACGTGACGTTGGCCTTGACCGTGGAGCCCTCCACTGTGCAATCGAGTTTGGCGCGTCCCTTCACGTTCTTGATGTCGTTGATCGTCGAGTTCTGCTTCTCGACGTGCACATCGAAGGTCGAGCAGACCGTCTCGTTGACGGTCACGGCCTTCTTGGTGTTCGGAAGGTTGATCTTGACGGCATAGCCATCCTTGGGGTCGCTGATGATGCGCTGACCGATTGAATCCACACGTATAAACGCCCTATGTCGCGTTCGGCAGAATTGCCATAATCGCTTGATATGCGAAAATGGGGGGAGGTCGCTGCGAGACAGCTCAGCCCCCAGCCCGTCGCCGCCTCAGCACCAAGACGAGCGCTGGCAGCAGCCAGGCCCAGATGACACAGGTGGACACGGTGTTGTCGCCTGGGGCGTCGTAATACTCGTAGGTGTTGACGATCAGCTGCCCGTCCACGTAGGCCATGCCACCGACCCGGTCCATGGCTTCGGGATCGCCTTCTACCTGATGACCAAGGTCGCCCCGTTCTCTGTGCGCAAGGAGATCGAGGAGGCTCAGAACACCGCACTCGGCATTCTGATGGGCTCCGTCATCATCGGACTGGCGATCATCATCGCGGCGGCCATCACCTGATCAGGTTGGCCAAGGCGCGGCTGGCCCTGCGGCTGTAGGCGGTGCCTATGCGACTGGACGCCGGTTGTGCGGCGTCTGTGCGCCGCTTGTGCGGGCACCGATGGTCGAGAAGAAACATCAACGATTCTCAGTCCGAGCAGCTGGCACGGGGTGTGCTCTTGTGACCCCGAGCAGTCGCGCAGCGTCGCGCGGCAGGTCCGAGACGGAATCGCCAAGCCCCGTCGCTCACCACGAACCGAGGGAAACCCAATGAAAGCCACCATCCTAGGCACCGTCGCCGCCCTGTCTTGCAGTCTTGCTCTCGGCACCATCGGCTGTGTCGCTCCGGTCGATGAAAACGTCGACAGCATCGCCTCCGCCATCGTCGACAATGACGAAGCCGCCTACATCGCCGGTATGACCGAAGACGAGAAGGCCGGCACCTTGGCCTTCGTGAATGCCGTGGACACCACCGAAGAGCGTCTCGACGTTGCCTGCGGCCTTCACTCCGATGCCGCCAAGCACATCACGCACAGCAAGGACAAGAACGACCTTTACACGTCGGTGCAGGCCATCGCCGACACCAAGCAGGTCGGAGTCTACAACCTCGACCAGATCGTCGGCTGCGCTGAGGACTTTGGCTTCGTCGTCTCCACGCTGGCTCCGCTGGATGTGAGCATGGTCGTGGTCGACGGTACTGCGATTTGCCTGGTGTACGAAATGGAGATCAGCGGCGAGCCGGGCTACGAGGTCAGCTGGAGCTTCGCGCTGTTCGACTTCCAGCGCACAGGGACTGCGCTCATCAACGAGCAGGGCTATGGCTACGACACCTTCTGCGCCCCCTACGATCTCGACTACTTCGGCGGCCAGTACACGACGACGCTCACCTACGTCGACTGAAGGTCCTGAACAGACGCTGCGGCGACCCCTCGGTGGGCTGCGCAACCACCTACCCAACCCTTCCCAATTCAATGAGGAAAACCATGAACGCCCGCACGAGTCTCTGTTTCGCCTGCCTGCTCATCGCTACTGCTCACGTCGGCTGCGTCGTCGAGCCGGAGGAATCCGGCGAGCCCGCGAAAGAGGAAATTGCCGACATCCCCTTCAGCGGTGACTTCGACGGCAAAGCCGACAATCCGTGGTTCCCCCGCGATGGTGGCACCCTCTTGGTTGGCGAGCAGGAGGTCGCGGAGTTCGACTCCTATGACGGCTGGATCGGCTACGAGATCGACCTTCAGGGCGGTTCTGTCGACATCGACGTGGCCGAGCACGGGGCCGGCTCGAACTCGACCCTCGACACCATTTTGATCGTCTACGGTCCCCGGCGGTCCAACGGGCGCTACCCGATGCACCCCTTGGCGTTCAACGACGACTGGGTCCCTGGCGAGAACCTCAATTCCCACATCATCCTGGAGGTGCCCGAGGCCGGGCACTACCGCATTGTCGTGTCGACCTTCCTCAATTGGGTCAACTACCCCCAAAACGTCTCGACAGGCACCTACGAGCTCATCGTGAAGTGCCAGGATGGCCCCACGGCCTGCGGGCCGAGCTTCTAGCGCTAGCGCAACGAGCACAGCCGGCTCGCCTGGCCTGCCGACCTGGCTTTGGGAGACGCCCCCCGAGTAGGTTGGTACAATCCAGCGGTCGTGCAAGAGGGGAGCCCCATCGAGTTCGAGGGCACCGACCGCTTCGTGATCCGGCGGCGCCTGGGCGCAGGGGGCATGGGCGTCGTTTATGAAGCCTGGGATCACGAGCGCGAAGTGCCCGTCGCGCTCAAGACCTTGAGACGAGCGGACGGCGCGGGGCTCCATCGCTTCAAGCGCGAGTTTCGCGCCTTGGCCAACGTCTGCCACCCCAACCTGGTGGCGCTGCACGAGTTGTTCTCCGTCGGCGAGCGGTGGTTCTTCACCATGGACCTGGTCGCTGGCATCGACTTCGTCAGCCACATACGTGGCCCGAGCGCCGCGGCTCAGGCGGGGACGTTGACGAGCACGCCTCCCTTCGACTGGTACGTCGATGAGCCCCCAGAGGAGCAGCTGTCGCCGGACCGCGCTCCGGCCGCCACCTTCGACGATGGCAGGCTCCGCGCTGCGCTCGAGCAGCTCGCCTGCGGAGTGGGCGCCATTCATCGGGCCGCCAAGCTGCACCGCGATCTGAAGCCCTCCAACGTGCTGGTTGCCGACGACGGTCAGCTGACGATTCTCGATTTCGGGGTGGTGGTTGGTGTGCTGCCGAATGCGGCCTTGGAGTCCATCGAGGATACGGCGGTCGGCACGCCGGCCTACATGGCGCCCGAACAGGCCACGGGGCAGGGCGTCACGGTGGCCGTCGACTGGTACAGCGTGGGCGTGATGCTCTACGAGGCGCTCACCGGCGTGCTGCCTTTCGCCGGCACCCTCACCGCGCTGGTGATGGCCAAGCAGCTGTCCGAGCCGACCCATCCGAGCGAGCTCGTGCCCGGCTTGCCGGCGGACTTGGCCGGCCTCTGCGTCCAGCTCTTGCGTCGTGAGCCTGGGGCCCGACCGGGAGAGCAGGAGATCCTGAACGTGCTGCGTGGCGGGGCCACGGCGGCCACAGGCGGCGCCGACCGCGGCTCACCTGGAGCCGTGCCGGGTCGGGGCATTGGCGCCCGGCCGTTCGTGGGACGGGCCGCCCAGCTCGACGCCCTCGGCGAGGCCTACCGAGCCCGCGGACAGGGGCTTCCGGTGGCAGTGCAGGTACACGGCCCGGTCGGCATCGGCAAGACCTCCTTGGTGCGCCGTTTCCTGAGCGAGCTGCGCAGCGAAGCGGTCATCTTGGCCGGCCGCTGTCACGAGCGCGAGTCGGTGCCCTACAAGGCTCTCGATAGCGTGGTGGATGCCCTGGCTCGATACCTTCGACAACTGTCGCCACGGCAAGCGGATGCGCTGATGCCACCGGAAACGCAGGCCCTTGCGCGCATCTTCCCGGTCCTGACCCGGGTCAAATCGGTGGCTCGTGCTGCCACCGGTGGGGTGGTGACTCCCGATGCCCGCGAGCTCAGACGCCGTGGCTTCAGGGCGCTCAGAGATCTGCTCGCTCGAATAGCGAGCCGCCAGCCGTTGATCCTGTTCATCGACGATCTCCAGTGGGGTGACGTCGACAGCGCGGCGCTGCTGACCGAGCTGCTGCGCCCGCCCGACGCACCGCCGCTCCTGCTCGTGGTCGCCTTTCGCAGCGAGGAACGGGCGGCGAGCCCCATGCTCCAGGCCTTGCTCGAGACCCGGTGGTCCGAGCAGGCCGGGATGGACAGTCGTGACATCCCCGTGTCCGCCCTGGATGAGAGGGAATGCCGGCAGCTGGCGGCGTCGCTGTGCGAGGCGGGAGGGCAGCCGATCGCCAAGCAGGCGGCCTCGATCGTCGCTGAGTCGGATGGCAATCCTGGGTTGCTCACCGAGCTCGTCGTCCACTTCCGCGGGGCCAGCGGCGCGCGGCGGAACGATGGGGCCGCCCGACTCGCCGAAGTGCTGGCGGATCGCATGGCCCAACTGTCCCCAGAAGCACGGCGATTGCTGGAGGTGGTGGCGGTCGCGGCAGCTCCGGTATCGCCGGCGGTGGCTATCCAGGCGGCTCGTCTCGGCACCAGCGGCTCGCGCGCGCTGACCATGTTGAGTGCGGCAAAGCTCAGTCGCAGCGCTTGGCAACAGGGCAGACCCGCGGTGGAGGTGCATCACGACCGGGTTCGCGAGGCGGTGCTCAGGGGCATGGTGCGGCACCGGATCGTGGCTTGTCACCACCGGCTGGCCGCGGCCCTCGAGCGACTCGGGCCGACCGACCCGGAACGGCTCGCCTTTCACCTCGAGCAGGCGGGGGAGGTCGGCCGCGCAGCGGAGCAGGCGGCTTGCGCCGCGGCTGCAGCTGTCTCGGCCCTCGCCTTCGAGCGGGCAGCGCGGCTCTATCGCTGGGCCCTGACCTTGCACGGACAAGCCCCTAGGAGCGACTGGATGGCCGCGCTCGGCGATGCCTTGGCTCACGGTGGACGTAGCGCCGAGGCGGCCGAAGCCTACCTCGGAGCCGCGGCCACTGCGGACTCGACCGCTGCCCTCGATCTCAGGCGTCGGGCTGCGGAACACCTGTTGCGCAGTGGCCACGTGGATCGGGGGCTCGCCTTGATGCGCGAAGTTCTCGCGGCGGTGGGACTCGGCCTGGGCCGCACCCCCGGGCGGGCGCTCTTGTCCCTCGTGCTTCACCGGACGCGATTGCGAGTACGAGGTCTCGAGTTTGCCGAGAGCGACCCCAAGGAGCTGTCGGCCGAGCAGCGAATCGCCATGGATACCTGTTGGTCGGTAGCCGTTGGGCTGGCCATGGTGGACACCATCCACGGTGCCGAGTTCCACGCCCGGCACCTGTTACAGGCACTCGACGCCGGGGAGCCCTCGCGCCTAGCCCGAGCCCTCGCGCTCGAAGCCGGGCACGTGAGCAGCACCGGTGCGAAACGACGTGCGCGAGCCGAGGCGCTGCTCGACCGCAGCGAGGCGCTGGCCCGTCGAATGGGCGATTGGCACGCCCTGGCTCTCGGGAAGGGGATGCGCGGTTTGAACGCCATGTTCGCCGCCCAGTGGACTGCCGCCATCGAGCTCACCGACGAGGCCACGGGGATCTTCCTGGATCGTTGCACCAACGTGGCCTGGGAGGTCGCCACGGCCCGCCGTTACCATCTCGCCTCGCGGTACTACCGCGGAGACTTGGCGGAGCTTGCCCGCCGAGTCCCCGAGTTGCTCGTCGACGCCCAACAGCGGGGCGATCGGTTCGCCGAGTCCTGCGTGGCTTCGGGTAGCTCGGTGGTTGCCTGGCTCGTGCGCGACGATCCGATCGGAGCGCGACAGTGGCTCGACGAAGAGGTCGGGCGAGACGAGGGGCGCGGTTTTCAGCTGCAGGACTACTTCGCGCTCCAAGCCAGGACCTACGTCGATCTCTACGAGGGGCGCGGCGGCGAAGCCTACGAGCGACTCTGCTCGAGGTGGCGGGCCATGAGGCGATCCAAGTTGCTGCGCGTCGAGATGCTGCGCCGCACGATGTGGGCATTGCGGGCGCGTTGTGCGCTGGCCTCCGGAGGGCGAGAGGCCTTGGACGACGCGGAGCGACAAGGGCGGCGTCTCGACGGGGATCCGGTAGCTCTGGGAGGCGCCCTGAGCCTTCTGATCCAGGCGGGCACAGCCGAGCAGCGCGGCGCCCTCGAAGAGGCGACCGCCCTGCTGGGCCAGTGCGCCACCGAGTTCGACACCCTGGGCATGGTGTTCAAGGCTGCTGCGGTGAGACGACGATGTGGTGTCATCGTCGGTGGCGACGAGGGGGCAGGGCTGATCGCCGAGGCCGACGCATTTTTTGAGCGACAGGGCGTCCGAGACCCCGAGCGAATCACTCGGGTGGTCGCGCCGACTAGCCGGCGATCCCGTGCTTCTTCATGAGCCGATAGAGCGCATAGCGGCTCTTCAACCCCAGCTCTCGCCAGGCCCTCGACACCTTGCCATCGTGACGTTCGAGGCAGGCGCGGATCCGCTCCCCGGTGAGCTCGTCCTCCAACTCGGCCGGCAGCTGCTCCAAGACGAGTTGCTGTCGTAGTCCGTCGGTCAAGGCGACGTAGTTGCCTGGGCTCTGCGCAATGGCCTGCCACAAGAGCCCCTCGAGCTCACGCACGTGATGGGTGTGGTGGTGGCGGAGCAGCACGTCGATCAGCTCCGGGTCGATGCGCGCTTCGGTGTGGCCGTCTTCGCGCTCGAAGAAGAAGCGTTCTCCAATATCGGAATTCTGCTCGGCCGCGTGATGCATCAGGTGGCGAAGGAGGAGCGGCACGTCCTCGCAGCGGTCGCCGAGACCGGGCACGGTCACCTGTAGCGTGAGGCGGGCGAGCAAATCGTCCTTGATCTCGCTCGGGTCGCGGTTCGTGGCCGCTATGATACGCAGGTCGGCGCGTCGCATGCGGGCATCGCCGAGGCACTGATACTCGCCGCCCCCGTCGAGCACTCGCAGCAAATGAGCTTGAAGCTGGGCTGGCAGCTCGGCGATCTCGTCGAGAAACAGGGTGGATCCGTCGGCCTCGCCAATGAGCCCCGGCCGGGCCTCCATCCCAGGGTTGGGATAGTCCTTCACGTTGCCGAACAGCTCGGCGTCGATGATCCCTGGTGGGAAGGTCGCGGCATTGCGGGACACCAAGGACGCGTCGCGGCGTCGCGACAGTCGGTGAATGGCCTGGGCGGCCAGCTCCTTGCCGCTCCCGCTCTCGCCAAGCAAGAGCACGTGCCGGTCCGACCGGGCGGCGAAGGCCAGCTGATCCCTCAGGTCCCAGGCGGCCGGGCTCTCGCCCACCATCCCGTGCTCGTCCGGCTCGCCGAAGCGTTGTAGCGCTGACGGCTCGAGGGAACGTAGCGCCGACATCTGTGCTGTGCGGCGGGTGCAGAAGAGCACCAGCTGGTGCTTGAGCGCCAAGGTGTCGCCAGGTCGGATGACGCCGCGGTCTGCTCTGCTGCCATTGACGAGCACCGGGCAGCGGCCCACCCGCTCGATCTCCAGACCGGCTCGAGTTGGCCGCAGCAGGAGCTGGTCGTGGGAAATGGCCGGACCTCGAATAGGGGGGCAAGCCACCAAGGCGTTGGGACGTTGCCGGCAGAACGCCAAGCGTGCAGGCTCGCCGTCCGGCTCCCCTTCGCCGCGGCCCAGCATCTGCGCCGGTCCGTCGTCCCGTATCAGTGCGACCTCACCGAGGCGGTGCGGTTCGGCCCCAGACCAGGCGACGACCAGCGCCGTCACGGGCACGGCGCGCTGGGCCAGTGCCGGCGCCCGGAGCCATTCGACTGCTTCCGTTCCGGTTTTCGTTGCGTCGCTCAACCCGTTGAACCTCCCCCTGGGCTCACGGTGCCACAAGCGAGCGCGCAGCTGCAATCACTCGTTGATTGTGCCACGGCGCCAGTCCGTGGACTGCGCCGACGCGCTCGAGGCTTGGGCAGCGCGCTCGGGTCCCATGGGATCCAGTGGCCCCGCGGCTGTCAGCGTCGCCTGCGTTGCCGACAGAAAGCCACACCAGCGATGGCGAGCAGCGCAAATGCAGCCGCCGCCGATGACGGCTAGTGGCCCACCACGACGCAACCACAGCCCGAGGTGGGCGGCGCCGGTGGCGCAGCAGTCGTGCCCTCAGGCGCTGCGCTAGCTGCGGCGCTGGCGCTTGGAGCCGGCTCAGCCGAGGCGCTGGCGCTTGGCTCAGGCGCCGCCGAGCCGCTGGCTGACGGATCAGGTGCTGCACTTCCTTCTGGGGTTGCTGAGGCATTGGTCTGCACGATGTCGGCGTGGCAACGCTTCGACTCGAGGCACTTGCCCTGGGCGCAGCTGCCGTCTGGACAGGTGCCGGACACCACCTCGATGACGCCGCCGCCTCGTGGGCGATGGATCACGCAGAGGTTGGTCTCGATGCAGGCCATGCCGCTACGGCAGGCCGAGCTGTCGCAGCGCGTCGCCGCCATGCAGAAGGTGTCCTTGGCCGACTCGGAGGTGTAGAAGGAGCCCTTCGGGCAGGCCTTCGATGGCGGCGGCTCGCAGTAGCCCTTGTCGCGAACGACCCGCGCGCGATGGGAGTATAGGCCGTGTGTGGTCAACCGGTGAGCGCACCATTGAGTATCTCGGCTGGGGTTGAGAAGTTCAACGTTTGTCGTGGTCGCTCGTTGAGCTCACGAGCGACCACGTTGAGTTGCCGCTGCGTGAAGCCGTCGATCGGTTGGCCTTTGGGGAAGTACTGGCGCAGCAATCGGTTCGTGTTCTCGTTCGAGCCTCGTTGCCATGGACTCTGCGGGTCGCAGAAGTAGACGTCGACACCGGTTGCTACGCTGAAGTCGGCGTGGCGCGTCATCTCCAGCCCTCGGTCCCAGGTGAGCGAGCGTCGAAGGTGAGCGGGCAGCTTGATGATCTGCTTCTTGAGCGCTCGAGCTACCGCGACCGGGTTCCGGCTGGGCATCTTCACGAGGATCGTGAACCGGGAGCTGCGTTCGACCAGCGTGGCGATCTGAGTGCTCGTCGAGCCCATCAGCAAGTCTCCCTCCCAGTGACCAGGCACAGCACGGTCTTCCGCTTCGGCCGGTCGCTCGCGGATCGAGATGGCGTCGCGGATTTGCCCCTTCCCCTTGCCGCGCTGGGACCAGTTCTGAGAGCGACGCATCGTTCGGCGTGACCGTAGATACGCGACAAACTCCTTCTTGAGTGCGCCTCGGGCTTGAATGAAGAGCGTCCGGTAGATGGTCTCGTGCGACACGTACAGCCTCGACGAGGTCGAAAACCTCACCTTGAGCCAACCCGAAATCTGTCTTGGTGACCAGCGCTTGCGCAGCTTCTTGGCCACGAGCCGGCATAGCTTTGACTGGGTGGCGAGTTTGCAGGGTTTGGGCTGCTGCGCAGCCTTCCATGCTCCGGAGTCTGCAGGCGCAGCACGGTACGCCACCCGTCCGCCGTTTCGCGCAACCTCACGGCTCACCGTCGATGGGGCTCGACCGAGCTCGGCCGCGATGCAGCGACATGAGCGACCAGTGGCCAAGCCCCGGAAGATCTCTTCGCGCTCCTCCACGGTCACAGCGCTCGCCCGCCTCGTTCGTTTTCGAGGTTCGAGTCCACCGCGTTTGGCGAAGAAGCTCTGAATGACACTGCCGTGCCGCCCGAGGCCGCGCGCTATCCCGCCCAGACTCTCGCCTCCATGCCAGCGCTTCCAAAGCTCAGCTCGTTCGGTTTTCGTGAAGTGTCGATACACTCGTTG
>JAUVCD010000808.1 GCA_030590865.1 Myxococcales bacterium
CTTCGACGACGGGTTCCAGAGGGAGCTCGAATCGATGTACCGGAACACAGGTGCAGGAAAGCCGCCGGCGGCTCCGGCGCTGATGGCAATGGCGACACTGCTGCAGGGGTACGCGAAAGCCTCCGATGCAGAGGCGGTCGAATTGACGGTGGTGGACCTGCGCTGGCAGATGGTGTTGGACCTGCTCGGTGCGACGGAGCCTGCGTTCTCCCAAGGTGCGTTGCATGATTTCCGGCACCGGATGATCAGGCACGACATGGACCGCAGACTGTTGGAGCGGACTCGGGAGTTGGCACGGCGGACGATGGGGTTCGACTACAAGAAGCTCCCGAAGACTCTGCGGGTGGCAATAGACTCGGCTCCCCTCGAAGGCGCCGGACGGGTGGAGGACACGCTCAACTTACTTGGGCACGCCGCTCGCAACGTGGTCGAGTGCGCCGCAGCGCTGCTGAAGCTCGACGCCGATGACGTGGCTCGTGAGGCAGGTATCCCGCTGTTGTTGGCATCGAGCATCAAGCGGGGACTCGACCGGACGTGGACGGAATCGGGAGAGAAGGAAGCGGCCGTCGAGGAACTGGCCTGCCAGGTCGAGGCCCTCCGGCGGTGGCTGCAGTCCAAGCTCCTAGCCGAGCTGGAGAATCCTCCTCTCAAAGACCATGTCGATGTGCTGGACGAGATCATCGGGCAGGATCTCGAGCCCACTCCTGGAGGAGGAGGGGGGATGCAAATCCGCGACGGTGTGGCCAAGGACCGCCGAATCTCCATCGAAGACGACGAGATGCGGCATGGCCGAAAGTCGTCGAGCAAGAGTTTCAATGGCTATAAACGTCACATCGCGAAGGATCTCGATGACGGGCTGGTGCTGGCCTGCGCCATGACACCAGGCAACGCACCTGAGAAGGTAGCTGCCGCCGACCTCAACGACGACATCGAGGCTCAGGGCAAGGAGATCGACGAGCTCTACATTGACCGCGGGTACATCAGCAGTCCGCTCGTCACGGCCATCCTGGCCAGAGGTGGCGAGGTGGTGTGTCGACCATGGCGCCAGGGGAACGGGGACCTGTTCTCGAAGGAGGAGTTCACTCTCGACCTCGAAGCGATGGCAATCACCTGTCCGGCCGGCCAGACAAGAGCGATGAAGCTCGGGTCCGTAGCGGAGTTCCCCGCGGATGTCTGCCGGACCTGTTCAGTTCGTCAGCTCTGCACCAAGGCGAAAGTGCGAGGGCGGTCGGTGCTGATCGGCGCGAACGAGCCGCTGCAGCAGCAGCTACGCGAAGCAGCGAAGACTACGGCCGGTCGCGACAAGCTCCGCGAGCGCGTTCCCGTGGAGCATAGTCTGGCGCACGTCGTGTACCGGCAGGGGAAACAGGCGCGCTACAACGGCGTTCGCGCGAATCTCTACGACCTGCGCCGAGCTTGCGCCATCGGCAACCTGGAAGCCGCCCAGCGGGCCGCAAACAGCCGAGAAGAGAAGATGGCCGCGTAGCCCAACCCGCTGGATCTCCAGCACCAACACAGACTCCGCCCAAGCGACGCATCCTGCGGTGAGCTGCCGCCCGCGTATTCGTCGTCGGCGCGACCGCTGTGCCGGAACCGGGACTCCCCACGCTTGTGGCATCAAACTGATTGCCGCTCTAGCAGCCCTCGGGAAAGCTCGGTTTCTCAGGTAGATCGATCGGAATCGGCCGGCGGCTGAAAACGATGGTTGTTGGCAACCGCTGTGCGTGTGATCGCTGAAGTACCACCTAACAACCACCACATCACACGACGGCGCCAAGGACTGATCACCCACTGGGGCGATTAGGGCAAGCGTCGGGGGGTGCGCCGATGCCATTGAAGGCCTTTGCCCAGCGATCCATGTTCGATCCCGAGACGCTCGCACCTGGTTGTGTGGAGCCCGGGACGGTTCCGTGGCTGCTGACGAAGCTGCGTGACCAGCTGATTCCGCGGTTCTTGCAACTCGAATGGCGGGGAGCGGGTGACAAAGGTCGTGATGCGTGGCCCGCGCCGATGCTGCTAGCACTGCATATCCTTCGCTGGGTGGAGCCAGGGGGAGCGAGTCGAAATGGAGCCTGTCGTCGAGCGAAAACGGATCTGGCGTGGCGTGCCGGGATGGGGCTCACAGCATCGGGGGACACACCCACCGAGAAAACAATGCGCGAGTTCGAAGCGTGGTTGATGGAACGGTCTTCGGGCTGTGATCTCCCTCGGTATCGTGTGCTCCACGAGGGAATCGTGGAGACGGTGCGCCTGGGGCTGACCACCACCAGGCGTCTGTGGATGATGGACAGCACCCCGATGTTCTGTTTCGGTGCCCTGCGAGGCACGATTCGACTGCTCGGCGAAGGTCTACGCGGGCTGCTCCGACGTTGGGCCCGTGCGACGAAAACAGGGGTGAACCGCATCGCCCAGAACTGGGACGTCCAGTGGGTCCTGGCGAAGAGCATCAAGGGTGGTCTCGATGTCGATTGGCGTGATGCCGGCCAGCGCCGCGATGTGGTGGAGCGGCTCTCGCGGGACGTGCTGCGGGTCGTGGAGAACGTCACCGATGGACTGCGCGAGGTCACCTCCCATCACGGAAACTGGCTGAAGGTCCGATGTGCTGCATTGCTCAAGGTGATCAGCGACGACCTCGACGCAGACGAAGATGGCAGGCTGGTCGTTGCAGAACGGGTCACCCCCGACCGAATCGTGAGCATCACGGACCCCGCTGCGAGATCGGGCAGGAAGACCAAGAGCCAACCGTTCAAAGGGTTCAAGCTAAATCTCCTCGGGGACTTGCTCTCTGGATTGATCGTGTCTGTGATTGTTGTGCCTGGAAACTCTGGGGATGCCGGTCCCGGGGAGGAGCTTCTTGCACGCGCACGCGACCTCAGCATCCGACTGAGCCGGGTACTCGCCGACACTGCATACGGTGGGACATCATCGCGAATCGCTGCGTCATTGCTGGGCATCGAGCTTGTCGCGCCGCCACCACCGTTGGCGACCAAATCGGGAGACGCACTGCGAAAGAACGAGTTCAGCGTCGATTTCGAGGGCTTGACGGCGACGTGTCCTGGGAGCATCACCACGGAGGACCATCGGCGCGTCATTCGCAGCGGAGAAGAGTGCAGCCAGTTCGTGTGGCCAGTGACGACCTGCACCGACTGCCCGCTTCAGCCCAGATGCATTCCCTCATGGGGCCCGAAAAGGCAGTCTCGAGGCCAGTCTCGGAAGGGGCGGCGTCTCCTCCTCCATCCTCACGAACAGGTGCTTCGCGAAGCTCGGTCCGACTGGGCTGACCAGGATCTTCGAGCGCTCTATCGACGCCGTGGTGAAGGAGAGCGGCTCGTGGCAGCGCTGGTTCGGCAAGGCGCCCGGCAGGCCCGTGCCTTCGGACTAGAGGCGGCCCAACTTCAGGCTCACGCCGTAGCGATGGCCGTAAACCTGAAGCTTCTCGCTCGACTCATCCTCGAGGCTGATGCGCAGCCCCAACCCCAGCCCCTCCCCCTATTCCCATCCGGACTCAGCCCATGACCCACGTAGAAAGCCACGACATCACGCGAAACCGAGGGTTTCGACTGCAGAGGTACGCTCTGGAACCGTAGCCGAACTCCTGAACCGCCCAACGCACCGGGCGTTCAACTCTCGTCGGATCAAAGTCACCCTGACGGAACCAAAGGTCTGCCCTCTGACCCGCCGAATCATGGTCGCTTTCCCGAAGGTTGCTAGAGCGCCAATCAAGTCGTCGCATTGCGGCTACTTGATTGGCGATCGTCGAGACGGAGAGAGGGAAT
>JAUVCD010000627.1 GCA_030590865.1 Myxococcales bacterium
CGAGCTCGCCCGGGCAGCCGGAGAGGCCGATCGGCTCCGACGCGCGGTCGTGCCGGGCGTTACGGCGGGCGTCCAGAGTGCGAGGGCCGAGGGCTGCTGTCAGCGGGCCTGGCTGTTTGGGTCTTTCGCCTGGGGAGCGCCCACCGAGCAAAGCGACGTGGACCTATTGGTCGAGGGCTGCTCGGAGCCGGACGGTCTTGCGGGCCGCTTGTGGCAGGACTGTGGTCGCCCGGTCCACGTCGTCGAGCTCGAGCGCGCCCCGGAAGAGCTCGTCGAGCGCGTACTCGCCCAGGGGGTGGTGCTGTGAGCCCGCTCGACGTGCGCGTAGTTGCCCTCGTTGCCGAGCTCGAGCGGGACTGGAAGCGTGTGCGGCTACAGTCCGAACGCGCCCAGTCTGTCGACCCGCGGCAGGGCGGCCCGGAAGCGGCCTACGTCGCGCTCGCGCTCGATCACGCCTACCAGGGGTTCGAGCAGATCCTGCTCCGCTTGGAGCGTGGGCTCGGGCTACCCGAGCGCAGCGGCGCGTCGTGGCAGCGCGCACTGCTCACCGATGCCGCCATGGCGCTTCCAAACGTGCGGCCGGCTGTGCTTCCTGCTCCGGCAGAGCGCGAGTGGGAGCACCTGCTTGGGTTCCGCCACTTCCTGAGGCACGCCTATGGGACCGATCTCGACCCCATCCGGCTGGCTCGAAACGCAGACAGACTCGAACGTGCAGTAGCCGCCACCGACCCTGTGTTGCAGGAGCTATTAGAAGCGCTGGCAACAGAGTGAGCACGGCTCCCTCCAGCGTCCCGCCGTAGCCGACGCCCGACCGATCAGCCCGCTTTGGTAAACCGCCGCGCCACGGCCGCGGCGCTCAGCAGGAGCACCGTACCGAGGCCAATGCCCAGTGCGTCCAGCAAGACGTCTCCGATGGCGGCCGTGCGGGCAGGCACGAAGCTCTGGTGGACTTCGTCCAATACGGCGAGGGTCAAGCACCCCATCGCGACCCACAGGATGCGCCCACGGCGAGGCTGACTCTTCAGTCCGCCGTTGGCCGCGAGCTGAGCGATGAAAGCCAAGCCGGCGAACTCCACCGGATGAAAGGCATTGCTCGAGACACTCACCGAAGCGGAGGGGTCCACCGAGGAGGCCAGGGTGATCACTCCGGCGTAGAGCAGCACCGGAAGCAGGCGCCAGACGGGCGCGCCACTGGTCATCTGCCGGCGCCAAACGGGAGGGCAACTCAGCGCGAAGGCGGCCGCGAAGATCCAGGGGATGGCCTGATAGGTGGGTGCTCGCACGCCTAGAGCCGGGATGAGAATCGCGGTGGCGAGGGCGTTGGCGAGGAAGAAGAGGGGGAGCATTGGGGTTGCAGGTGATGGGGTTCACCATGACCCACCCAGGGTCCGGGCGCCTGTCACGGGCTCCGGTAGCTAGCCCCCAGATCGAGTCCGCCGCCGCGCCGCGCTGCCGCTAGGAGCACCTGTTTGATCACGCCGCCGCGGACGGCCAGGCCGCCAAGGACGCCGAGGCGCAGGGTGGTGGTGAGCTGGTGGCCTGGGCGGCCGTAGTTGCCACGCGGCGGGTGGAGGGCGACGTCTTTGCCGAGAGATTTGCGGTCGGCGGTGCTCAGCGCGATGAGAGCGCCAGTGGGGCCGGCGGCGGGGTGGCGCACGACGTCGAGGGCCAGGGCGAAATCGTTGGTGACCCGAGCGCGTCTGAGGCGGGCGCGGGAGACCGGCGTGGGGGTGACTTCGTGGCCTGGCTCGGAGAGCTTCACGGCCACCGCTTCGGCAATGGTCTTGAGGTGGCCTGATGACGAGTCGTAGAGCAGGGTGGCTGGGTCTCCACGCCAGGGGGTGCCGGCGCCCAGGCCGCGGCGGGGGCTGAGACCGAGGTGGAGCCGCTCGGCGGGGACGGCGTTGGCGAGTTGTTGGGCCACGCCCGGTGCAGCGTAGCGGCCTGCTTGACGACCGGTGGCGAGCACGACCCAGCCGACTCGGCCGTAGTTGAACTTGCGGGCTCGGGCGCGGTTGCGGTGGAGGCCCAGGCCGAGCCAGCCGACGTCGTCTTGGCCGGACTCGAAGGCTCGTAGCGAGGCGGCGAGATCGGGCGCGCTGCGGACGATGACCCGTTCGAGAAAGCTGGGGCCGCGGGCGGCGTTGCGGTTGCGGGTGAGCTCGAGCGAACTGGCAGAACAACGGGCTCGGAAGGGGCCCGAACCGTCAGGAGAGGTCGCTGAGAAGCCTACCGGTAAGAGGGACACGAGCGGGGAGGCCAACAGGACGGCGAGCTTCAGCGGGTCGGTTTTGCCGAAGCGGGCGATGAGTGGGTCGTCTTTGGAGGAGCGCACGTAGCGAGGGAGCGGCGCTAGCAGTCCGGCGGCTCCTTGTTGCCGGGCGCGGGAGACGGACCAGGCCAGATCGCGGCCGCCGAGTGCTTTGCCTTTGGCGGTGCGCATGCCTGGGCGGAGGTGCACGACGGTCTGGCCATCTTGCACCCTAGGCATGCCGTCGGCCAAGGTTGGGTAGGGCTTACCCTGGTAGTCGAGTTGGTAGACCGGATCGGCGATGGCGGTGCCGAACAGCGCTGCGAGCGGGTCGAAGAGATCGTGAGGGTCGAGGCGGCGGGTCGACCAGGCCATGCGCATGCGGAGGGTGCCGCCGGTGGGCACGCGACCGAGGGCGGCGGCTGGATCGGTGGCGAGCAGAGCGGAGAGGGCTGCAGCGCCACTCAGTAACGCTCGGCGGCCCAGCTCTCGGCAGCCCTGCTCTCGGCGTCCCTGCGCAGGGGGGCTCGGTGCCTCGTCACTCACCGCAGCACCCACAGTTGCTTCTGGGTGGCGATCACGATGGGCGCTCGTCCGGGGCCGTCGGGCGGGCAGATGGCCACGGCGTCGACGCCGGATTTCACTGGGAGCTTGAACCGGCGCTTGACGGTGCCGGTGGGCAGCAAGGTGCGCAGCTCGACGAGATCGTGTTTGCGAGAGAGCACGTCGAGGGTGGTCACCAGATCGGCCGCGCCGTCCTGATCGATGTCACCGATGGCGAGTTGGGCGCCGACTCGGCCGATCACTTGATCGCCCTTGGGGCCGCGGACCACCAGGCCGCCGTTGCGACGAAGGGCCACCAGGGGTTTGCTGGTGCCATCCTTGGTCACCAGCAAATCAGCGGCGAAGGCATCGCTTCGATGCTTGATCTTGGTGAGGGCGGGGATGGCATCGCGCGCGGCGCAGGGGACGAGCTTGTCGCCCAGCAGCAGGTCGTAGATTGAGGTGCAGGCGGTGGAGCGACCGCTGGGCACGGCGTAGCCCTTCATCCGGCGAAGCTGGCCGAAGTCGGGATCGAGGCGGGCGCTCTGGGCCCGATCGCTGAGGCTGACGTCGAGGTAGCCGCTGGCCTCGGCGGATCGCGGCGCTTCCACGATGGTGGCGAAGCCGAGGGGTTGGCGGAGGGGCACCGGGGCGACGGCCGAGAGATCGGACCATTTGACCTCGCGCACCCGGGTGACCTTGCCGCCGGCCAGTCGAACCTGGAGCACTCGTTGGCGGGTCATGGTCACCAGATCTGAGCCGCCATCGCCGTCCAGATCGCCGCAGGCCAGCGCCAGGATGTCCGGATCGGCGCCATCGAACTTGGCGACCTTTGGCTCGACGAAGGGGATCGGCTTGAGGTAGCTGCGCACTTCAGCGTCGATGCGCGCTTGAGCGAAGGCGTGGGCGATGGGTCCGGGCCGCTGGGTGCGAGCACGGGCCCAGACGGTGCGGGCAATAGGATAGGCGTCGGCCGATAGGTGCAGCCGACCGCCAGCGATCTTGGGCTGCAGCCAGACGAAGCCAGGCCGTTTGCCCGCCTGGGAGCGCGTCTCGGCGAGCGTGCGGGGCTCGGGATCGAAGGTGACGCCGGCGCCCAGGCGGCCGGCCACGAGCTCGGCGAGCTTGGCGGTCAGCGCAGCGGCGCGAGGAGCGTCGGTGTCGCCGGTCAGGGTGGCGCTGGCTACGAGGGTTCCATCTGGCGCCCGTCCAAGGCCGCCGGCGATGGCTCGCGCAATGGTGTCGATGGCCGATCGGGCTGCCGAGCAAGCCGGTGCTGGTTTGGGGCTAGCCTTAGCGGTCGCCGTGGGAGCAGCTTTGGGCTGACTCTTCTTGGAGGTCTTGGGTTGGGCGCCGAGCGGCAGCGCGAGGCTCGACAGGGCAACCACCAGGGCACCGATTTGGGCACCCACTAGCCACGGACGAGTCATCGGACGGCTCCTTTCTGACCAGCTTTGCCTGGTCGCGCACCCACCTGGGTCAATGCGTCGGGCTGCTCCTGTGTGGGATGGATACGGTATACTCGGTTAGGTGAACAGGGAGCGCGTCGAGAAGGTGCTGCACCGTTTGCTCGCGGCGAGCGACGAAGATCTGGTGGCAGCCTACCTTTACGGGAGTGTGGCTCGCCAAACCGATCGGCCTGCCAGTGATGTGGACGTGGCCGTGCTTTTTCGCAAGACCCCGGAGCCCAAGTTCTCAGCGCTTCCTCTTCGGCTCGAGGGCGTGCTCGAGAGGGAGCTGGGGCGAGTCGTCCAGGTGGTGGTGATGAACACGGCTCCTGTAGACCTCGTCCATCGGATCCTGCGCGACGGCCGCCTGCTGCTCGATCGTGACCGGTCGACTCGCATCCAGTTCGAGGTCAAGGCGCGCAACGAGTACTTCGATTTGCAGCCGTTCTTGAGACGCTACCGCAAACAACAGCATCCTGCGCCGTGACCGATCCTGATCTCATCGCCAAGAAGCTCGCACTCATCGAGACCTAAGATCGCAATCCAGGCGGCCTTGGATGTCGCATCGCACATCGTCTCGGACCACCGTCTTGGCGAGCCGACTACGAACCGTGATCTGTTTCGTTCGCTGACCGAGGCGGGTTGGCTGAGCGACGATCTTGGTGACAAGCTGCAGGACGCAGCGGGCTTCCGGAACATCTTGGTCCACGGGTACACAAGCGTCGATCCAGCCATGGTCCAGGACGTGGTGGAGAACCACCTGGGCGATCTTCTGGAGCTCGTAGCGGCGATCCGCAAGCGCCTTCCACCGGGCTGACCCGGGGCTGATCACAGGACGCCGACGACGGGTGGGGCGAACGGCGGCGGGGGACGGTTGAGGAGCGGACGGCTGCAGGCCGTGGATTTGTGGACAGCCGTTGGAGGCGCTGGCTGCACGTTGAGGGGTGCCGACTGATGATGGATTTTGGGGTGATGGCGGACGCCTGACCACAAGTCCACAGCCTCGGCGACGACGACGGATTTTTGTTTTTTGGGAGAGGAGAACGGCGGGCGGAGGTCGGATGGTTGGGAGCAAGTCGGTCACAGTGGTGGTGACGTAGGTGCCGGAGGGGAGCCTGTCAGGCGACGAGATGACCCACGTGGGGAGATGGCTCGCCTGGGTCACCGCCAACTTGGCTCCAACACGCGGCAAGGTCTCCGACACACGGCAATCTGCTTTGCCCGTATCTTCTTCTAAAAAAATCCTCGCCGTCGTCGTAGCCGCTGTGAACAGGTGCGCAAGTGGTGGGCAAGCCCCAACCGCCGGTCACCAGTCTCACCCAAACTGCGACGGGCTTGTCCACGACTTGCGCAGCTGTCCACAGCACCGGAGGCTGACT
>JAUVCD010000888.1 GCA_030590865.1 Myxococcales bacterium
GCCTTTTTTCTGACGACCGAAGGCGGTGAGCGGCAGCTGTGGCGTGCCAGATTCTCGCCGACGACTCATTTTGAGCAAGTGGCCCGGGCACCGAAGGGCATCCTTCAGGTTCGCGCGGTCAACGCTGAGGCCACGACCATCGTGGTCGAGCTGAGCGGCGGTGAACTCACCATCATTCGTCGCCGAGGTGTGGGCCGAGGGTCTGGAGACGAGGTGGCCGACCAGACCATCAGGACCCGCGACCTCGGTCTTCTCCGCTACGGGGTGGCCCTCTCTAGCGACAGCTCGAAGCTTGCGTTCTCGGTCATGGGTAGCGCTTGCGGGTCGACCACTAAAACGATGGGCACCTGTCCGGTGACCCTCTACGGCGTGGACCTGAAGGCTGGCGCAGCCAAGCCGCGTCGGCTGGTGGGTGAGGGGGTCGCGGTGGCTTACGACCCCGAGCTCACTGGTGATGGTGGCGAGCAGGTGTCCTTCATGACCACTGCTGGCGACGAGAGCGAAGCCTGTCGCAAGCACGTGAACCGTTGCACCTACCGGGTTCGCCAAGTTCCTTTCGCAGGCGGGACCAGCGAGCTATTGGCGGTGGATGCTGTACATGCTCGGCGCGCGCCCGATGGCACGCTGTCGTACCGACGACGAGCCAAGTCGAGCCGGACCGACACGTCCCGGCGTGAGTGGTCCCGTCAATCCCTCTTCATCGTTGGGGATGACGGGGCGCCGCGGGAAATCGTCAACGAGACGGTGTGGCACTGGGTCCACTTCTGGAGCCCTGATTCGCGCTGGATAGCGCTGCAACAGCGGCGTCGCGATGCCCATTTCTTCGACATCATCGACCGTCGAGGCAAGGCCATAGGCGCTGGTGTGGCAGGTGCGATGATTCGAGCCGTTGGTTGGAGCGTGGCTCCGCTGAAGGCGGGAGCCCGCCGGCTCGCCGAGCCGTCGAAGGTGAGGGCGCTGCGGCGTGCCGTCGACCTGGCCAGCAAGCAGGCGGGATCACTCTCCGCGCTGGCTACCTACGGGTTGGGGGACGCTCTGCGCGCCAAGGTGGCCCCTGGTCTCGACTCATTGTCTGATGGGGCGGCGGTGGCTGCCTGGCTGGGGCGTTCAGCGACCCACTTAGTCATCGCAGATCGCGATGCCTATTGTCTCCATCGTCGCGGCCGTCTGGCGGATGCCGAGTTAGCGACCAAAGTGAGCGATGGCTTGCTCATCCTCCGAAAGGCCAGAGACCCAAGACCGACACCAGCGGACCCTGGCGGTCCACCCTTGGCGCGCTTTGAAGTGCCTAGTCCCCAAGGGGGCATCGTCGAGCTGATCGGTGTCTCGCTGCCGCCGTCGGCTCGATTGTCGGAGCGCACCTCGATGACCTTGAGCTGGCGGGTGATCAAGGCGCCGCCACGGGAGTGGCAGGTCTTCGTCCACGTTGATGGGAAGCGGGGCCGCATCTTGGGTGACCATTTTCCGGGGGCTTGCGGCACCGTCGGTTGGAAAGCTGGCGATGTGGTGGCCGACACCTTCGAGGTCGAGATTTCCAGCACCAACATGGCGCTCGTTCCAGGTCGTTATCAGGTGCTGGTCGGCTGGTTCAAGGGGGCTCAGCGTGCCCGGGCGAGCTCGACCACGCTGTCGCTGCAGCGGGATCGGCTAGCGGTGGGAGCGATCCAGATCGAAGCGGCTGACTGAGCCTGGGCAGGGAGAGCCACGGGCCAAGGGCGCCGGCTCGTCGCGAAAAAATCCACACAGCGGCGGGAGGTTTTCTGGCGAGGCCACGTATCATCAGCCACGGGACCTCTCTGGACGACACCATCAGGAGACGGGGATATGGCCAGACTGCACTTCGGGATCGCGGGATTGTTGGGCGCCACGGCGCTCGTGAGCGCATGCATCATCACCACCAGCAACGGCGGCGAGGGTGGCGGAGGTATTGGAGGCAGTGGCAATACCGGCAACACCGGCGGGACCGGGGGCTCGACCAGCGGCACGGCAGGTAGTGGAGGCGAAGGCGGCGGCATCACCGATCCACCCTGCGACAACGCCCCCGAGCTAGATGGTGACGGCGACGGTTGGACCGGCGAGCAAGGCGACTGCAACGACTGCACCTCGATGATCAACCCAGGGGCCTTCGACTACGACGGCAACGAGATCGACGAGGACTGCAACGGCACGCCGGACGACACCGTTGCGGTATGTGACGGCGCCCTGGCGATGGACTCGAACGATGCTCTCGACGCCGTACGAGCGATGGAGCTGTGCACCATGCAGACCGGCGATAGCTGGGGCGTGGTGAGCGCCGCTTACCACCACGTCGACGGAACGACGGGTACGGCCACCGACTTCGACCTAGGTCACGGCATCCTCGACGACTTCGGAGACGTGGTGCTGCCCGAGGCGGGACAGCAGCTCTTCGCCATCTCGTCGGGCACGGCCCGGGACGTGAATGATGCGGGCTATCAGGACCCCAGCGGCTTCGACAAGGGCTACACGACCGGCGCAGCGCCGGGCTTCCCCAAAGAAAGCCCGGCCTGTCCAGGCGTGACGACTGGCGAGGCCCACGACTCGATTCACCTCAAGGTGCGCATCAGGACGCCGACCAACGCCAAGTCGTTTCGCTACAACGTGAATATGTATACCTGGGAATATCCCAACTACATCTGCAGCACCTTCAACGACTTCGTCACGGCGATCATGATCCCCGCGCCCTCGGCTCAGGCTGATACCACCTGCGACGGCCTCCCCTGTGGGAACATCAGCTTCGACACCCAGGGCAATCCGCTGAGTGTCAATGCGGGCTTCCTGGAGATCTGCGCCCCTGGCGAGTACGGCGGCAAGACCTTCGACTGCAGCCTTGGCGAAGAGGCCCTTGCCGGCACGGGCTTCGAGGGCCACGCGGCCACCGGCTGGCTCCAGACCAAGGCGCCGGTTGAGGATCCAGGGGGCGAGATTGTGCTCGAGTTCGGCGCCTGGGACTCTGGTGACGGCAGCCTCGACACCACCGGCTTGTTCGACAACTTCGAGTGGGACCTCGAGGAGACCGTGGTGGTCACCGACCCCAGGCTCCCCTAGGCCCTGCGACGCGCCCCGTCCCTCCATCGCCCAAGGGCACGGAGGGACGGTCTGGTGAGCACGAGTCGACGGCT
>JAUVCD010001076.1 GCA_030590865.1 Myxococcales bacterium
CGTCAGCAGAGAGACGACCGCTTCGGTGTCCTTGTGGCGGCCTATTCGAAAGTAGCTGAGGTTTGGCGACACCAAGCAGAGGACCTGCCAGAGCTTGCGACCCTTCTCCAACATCGGGTAGCCGGTCTCGTCGGCGCCCAACACTGGTTCGTCGAAGGCCGCGGCGTGGATCGCGTCGTAGGTCGGCTCGACGTGTTTGCGCAGGTGGACAAGCTGGTCCCACAGCACGTTCGGCTGGACCTTGAGGCCCTGTCGTTTCATCTGGGTCGACTGCTGATGCAGCGGCGTATGCTCGTGGTACTTCGACAGCGCCACGAACGACGCGAAGAGAACCGTAAAGCGCCCCTTCGGCACGACCTTGAGCGGCCCCGGAGCCGCCATGAAAGGCGTCTCGTTACACGTGCATCCCAAGATGTATTTCTGCTGAGTGACCTTCTTGATCTTGAACAAGCGCTCGACCACCGTGATGACCTCGGTGGTGTCGGAGCCGCCCGTGGCGGTGGCCACCTTGTTGCACTTCGGGCAGCGGCGTTCGGACTCATCAAGCTCGTTGGTGACCTCGATGACGGGACCGAGCCCGAGCTGTTCGCTGCGTTTCGAGCCGCTCTGAGGCTTTTTGTCCTTGTCGTCTTTTCGCTTTCCGCGGTGACCTCCGCGTCGCTCCGACCGGGGAGCCTTTTCCTTGTCTTTGTCGCGCTTGAGCTGGCGCCTGAGGCCTTTGATCTCCTTCTGAAGCTGCTCGGCGTCCTGCCCTTTCAGTTTGTCCAGCTCATTGGCCAAGCGCTCGAGTCGCTTGTGAAGCTTGTCGTTCTCAATCTGATAAATGCGGGCCAGCTCTCGGAGTTGCGTAGAGTCTTTGATCTTGTCGACGTCGGGCTTCATGGCCAGAGTAGAGCATACTTTGGCTTTGGAAGATAGCCCCCTCGACGAGTCTCAGGTGTTTTTGGGGCCAGGCACCAACTCCATGTATCCGACCTGCTGGCTGCCCTCGATGAAGAGCGCCAGCTCCCCCTCGGTAAGCTCCAGCTCTCCGCCGACAGCTCGAGCCCACAGCGGAGCGAACCTCTGTTTGCGATCGAGACGTTTCATGAAGATCGTCATCCCTGACCCATCGTAACGTAATATTTTGCACGAGGTTCGACGACGATTAACAAAAAGGAACGACGCCCGAGTCATCGGGTCTCGACCCAGCGCGTTGCGCACCAGCCCATAGAGGCCGTTGTAGCCTAGCCTGAGATCGGTCGGCGCTGCGTACGCGAAGATGCTGGTCATCCCGTCACCTCTCGAAGCAGCCCGGCGGCTTCGGCAACACTCAGCCCTTCGACTCGCCAGCCCCCTGGCGAGACCAGCGCCACTGACCCGACACTTGCCACAGCCACCACAGGTTGCGCTGCCGCCTGGACTGCGCGCACCGACACCAATCGGCCAGGCTTGCCGTTGCTGCTGGGTTTCGAGCCATTCGTCCTTCTCTTGGTCGCCCGCGGCAATTCGGCGAACCAGCGTCTGAGTGTCTTCGGCTTCACCCCCAACTCAGCCCCGAGCTTCTCCCAGCTCAGGCCACGGCCTCGCCCGACCTTCGCATATGCCACAAGCTGCTCACGCAGCTCTCGTCGGTAGCGCTGCCCGGCTCGATTCTTGACCGACGCTGCCAACCTCTGACCTTCGTCCATGATGTCCTCCACGTGGTTGTTGAACTCGTGGAGGAGGAGTAGCGTGGTCTGAACGCGCTGTCAGGACGTGCATGGACGAACTGGTACGGCCGGCGCGATCGTGAGACCATGGCACCGCTCCCCGAACACATCAGTGCTCGCCCACAAGACCTCGACTCACTGGTGGAAGGCATCGTCACCTTCATCGACCGCAGCCGAGGC
>JAUVCD010000150.1 GCA_030590865.1 Myxococcales bacterium
CTGGTGGACATTGCCACCACGCTGTCCTTTCTCACCGCGCCGGTGCTGGCGGTGCTCAATCATCGCGCCGTATTGTCCCGAGACGTACCGGAGGACTGTCGCCCGCACCGTTGGCTGGTGGCGCTCAGCTGGGTCAGCATCGTCTCCCTCGGCGCCTTTGCCCTGTACTACCTGGTGCTACGTTACGGTTGAGCCATGGGCTCGGCCCCCCAAGGGCCCCCCGGAGGTGTCACAGCGCCTTGGGTCGCAGCAGGTGTTCCAACCGCCAGCGGCCGACTTGGGCGGTGGCCTCTGGCCAGCTCTCGGCTGCAATACTGAGCAACGCCGCATTACACGTCGTCATGCGGTGGTCGGCACCGGTGAGCGCTTCGACGAGCTCCTCCCAGCCCGGGTTGTGCCCGATGACCATGGCCGTCACCACCCTCTCGGGCTCATCGCTCAGCGCGCGCACAACCTCCTGAGTGCCGGCACCGTAGAATAGATTTGTGAAGCTCACCTCGACGGTGTCGCCAAAGGCCGAGCTCATCCGATCCCAGGTCTCGCGCGTGCGCGCCGCGTCGCTGCTGATCACCCGCTCAGGCCCCCAACCGAGCTCGGCGAGGCGCGCACCAATCCGCGGGGCGTCACGGCGGCCGCGTTTGTTCAGTGGCCGATCGTGGTCGCTCGGTGCATCGGTGTTCCACGCACTCTTGGCGTGTCGCAAGACGATTAATCTTCGAGCCGTCAATTGCAGGGTCACTTGGGAATCGGCGGGACGATCACGTCGTTGATGGTCCCAATGTTGCCGCCTGCAGGATAACCGTAGGACGCGTAGTAGTCGGTGCCCCAGACCATGACACCGAAGGCTCCGTCGCTGCTGGCCTCATGCCGACTAGTGGCGCAGGCAGGCTGCACGCCGACCCCGCCGCGGACCAGATCGACATGGGCTACCTCGTAGTCACCTGAGGTCCCCGCCGGCTGCCAGCCCGTCACCGCTCCGAGACATTCGATGTCGACGTCGGAAAAGCCCTCAGGTCCGCGCACCCGGGTGATGACCACGTTGGTGGTGGCATAGGTCGGATCAGCAAAGAAGACGTAACGAGACAGGAACTGCTCAGGAGGCAGCATGACGACCCACTCTTCATCACCGAGCGCGCACTCCATCCCCGACATCGGCGGCACCGGACCGCAGCCGGGGCGATCGAGCCCAATGGCTCCTCCCATGTACTGAGACATGGCGAAGGGGTGGTCGGCATCCTGGGAGGTCACGCGAAACAGGTCGGGCGTCTCGAACTCGACCACCTGGCCCACCGCCAAGGTAGTGGGCGCCCCTGGTGGGGTCGTCGGATCCCAGCTGAGCTGGGTGCCGTCGACGACGCCCATCACGCGATAGAGCCCGCTCTCCGGTTGGAGTGACGCACGCCGGGTGACCACGTTGCCGGCCACGTATTCACTGCCCAAAGCGCTCACCGGCGGGATCTGCTGATGGGCCGAATCCTGCCCTCCGCCAGAAGGAGACGTGGCGGTCGTGACCCGCAGGTAGGTGCTGCCGGTGAACATACCCACCGGTTGATTCGCCTGGAACACCGCGCCGCTGGGATCGGCACCGAGCCACTGGACGATCTCGCCCGCGTCGAGAGTGAAACTGGTGACCTGTCCTCCTGGCGCCTGGCCCACGCTGCCGCCACCAGGCAAGGTGGTGATCGGCGCCACGTCAACCTGAGTGCCGTTGACCGAGCCGACCAACAAGACCCACAGCTGGCCACTGGACTCGGGGTGAGGTGACATGGCCACGTAGTTGGTCCCCCAGGCGGTGCGTGGATAGACCAGCGACGCACTGGGCAGATAACTCCGCGCCCCGCCGTAGGGCATGATGTCGTAGGCGGTGATGGGCGTGTCGCTCAGCACCTCGAAGGCCTTACCGCGCCCCGAGTTGTGCACCGCCGCATCGAGCAGCACCGCTGGGGTCACCGGGCATTCGAGGGAACCGCCGATGGGGTGGTTGGCACCTGGTTGATGGGACAAAAACAGCACGGCCACCTCGTTAGGCGGCAGGCCCTGGCTCGGCAAAGGCGCGTATTGGGTGTTCTGTGCAACCCCTGATGGAATGCGGGCGAAGTTGTTCACATCGTAGCTCTGCCCGTCGTAGTTCACGGTGAGCTGAGCGTGCCGGCCCCAGGTGTTGGCGACGAAGACTGCGTAGCAAGAGCCGTGAAAAGACGACGATCCCGTTTCGTTCTGGAGAAACGGTGGGTCGGGGGTCCAGTAGTCGCAACCGATGGATCCCTGAGAGCCTGCAGCAGCCTCGCAGGCAGGAATGCACTCTCCCTCGAAGCACCCCTGGTCGGGCGGACATAGGACGATGACATTGCCGTTGTCATCCACGACCGCCTGCAGGTCAGAGGTGCACCGAGTTCCCTCGCCGGTGCCACCGCCGGTGTTGAAATTGCCACCGATATTCCCAGCCTGTCCGTTGCTACTGGTGCTCGACGAGCCACCGCTGCCTGAGGACGAGGTGAGCTCGTTGTCGTCGCCGCCGGCACTACAGGCCAAGGCGACACACCCACTGAGAACGATGGCAATGTAGCTCGAGCGAAGACGATACATGGGGCCCCTTGTCAGCGAGAGCGCGCCCTGCGGGGAGCGCAAACAGGCGGTGCGCTATCATGCGCAACCACGGCCCCCTAATGTCATCACAACGCATGAGCCGACCACAAGCGCTGCTGCTCGACGCGGGCAACACCGTCGTATTCCTCGACCACGCGGTAGTGGCCGAGACGCTAGCCGAGCTTGGCCACGACGTCGCACTGGCCTCCCTGGCGAGCGCCCTGCGGACGGCGAATCAACACTACGCCCGCGCCCTCCGCGGTGGTGCAGCCCACGAAGACGGCTGGCAACATTTCATGGCCAGCTGGTTGGCTGCCGCTGGCGTCGAGACAGCCGCCGTGGCTTCCGCCGTCGTTCGGCTCCGGGCCGTACACGATGAGTTCAACTTGTGGCGCAAGGTGCCCCCAGGGCTCATCGAGGCCCTTGGCCAGCTCTCCGAAACCGGCGTGTCCCTCGGGATTGTGTCCAACTCGGAGGGTAAGCTCGCCCGCCTCTTCGCCCAGCTCGGCTTGGACCATGCCTTCGACATCATCATCGATTCGGCCGTCGAAGGGGTCCGCAAGCCCGACCCGGAGATCTTCCACCGCGCCTGCCGGAGGCTAGCCATCGAGCCCAGCGACTGCCTTTATGCCGGCGACATTCCCGAAGTGGATGTGGTGGGCGCCCAGCAGGCGGGGCTCGCTGGCGTGCTCATCGACCCCTTCGACGTCTACCCAGACTACCAGGACGCACCCCGCTACCCATCGGTGGCTGCCCTGGTCACCGAGTTGCTCGGCACCGCTGCCCAACGACCTGGTTTGCACCCCAGCGGCGACGAGTCGTAAGATACCGACGATGGTCCCAGCGAAGCCGAGGCCCAAACCCGAGCCGTCACCCGGCATGGCCACCGCCATCATAGCGCCCCAACGGGAGACCATCACCGGGGTGTCGGATATCCCGGAAAGCCAGGACGACAGTGAGGTGTTGCTCATCGTCATGACCGGTAACGATGTGGGCCACATCCACCGGCTCGCCCGGAACCAGCCGCTGAACATCATCGGCCGGGAGGACCAGGCGGACGTTCAGGTGCTCGACGCCGAGATCTCACGCCGCCACGCGGCGGTGCGCTACGACACCCAGACCGAGGGCTTCCTGATCAGCGATCTGGGCAGTCGGAATGGGACCAAGCTCAACAACACGCTGCTGGAGAGTGAGCAAGCGCTCGCGATTGGGGACAAGGTCGGCCTCGGCTCGACGCTGCTGCGAGTGAGCCGAGCGACTGAGCCGGAGGCCAAATACGCGCGCCAGATGGTTCAGGTGGCCTTGCGGGATGGGCTGACCGGCGCCTACAACCGCCGCTTTCTCGACGAACGGCTCTTGAGCGAAATGGCCTTCGCCCAGCGTCACGGCATGCCCCTTGGCTTGTTGATGCTGGATCTGGACCACTTCAAACAAGTCAACGACACCTTCGGCCACCAGGCCGGTGACGCCGTGTTGCAGCGCCTCCGTTCGCTGCTCGAAGAACAGGTACGCACCGAAGACGTGGTGGCCCGCTACGGGGGCGAGGAGTTTGCGGTCCTGTGTCGCGAGACCGACGAAGGCTCGGCGGCCGTGGTCGCCGAGAGGTTGTGCCGCGCGGTGGAGCGTGGCGGGTTCCGGTACGACGGGCAGCCGATTGAGGTGACCGTGAGCATCGGCATCGCCATCTCACTGGACGTGAACGTCGACGGGCCCGAGTCGCTCGTACGGCAAGCCGACCTCGCCCTCTACAGCGCCAAACAGGCCGGCCGCAACTGTTGGCGGGTGGCGTCCCGCACCCACAGCGTCACCGAGTGATCACGACCCAGCTGGTCGGCCCGTTTTCCTTGGCGCCGGCGCCGGTGGCCCCTTGCCAGCCCGGAGGCACCGCCGGGCCGGTCCAGTCGAACAGCCACTTGGCGTCTCTGGGCGACAGGTTGACGCAGCCTGCGCTCATCGGCTCACCGAACCGCTCGTGCCAATAGGTTCCATGAAGCGCGAAAGGCGGGCTGAAGTACTGGGTGAACGGCACGTCAGCAATCCAGAACGAGCGGTTCTCGCCAAACTCGGAGGCCATGGTGGCCGCCCGGTCCTTGAAGGTGATGCGAAAGGTGCCGGTGGGGGTTGTGCTGTCCTTGACGAGATCGCCGCCTGCCCTGGGCAAACCGCCCTGCCCCGGCGAAACGAGGGTGGCGTAGACGGGCGTGAGATCGTCGTAAGCGACCAGCGTTCCCTGGGTGATGCTCACGATGACCCATCGGTCCCCAGGGCGGACGCCAAATGGGCGCTTGGTCCGGCGACGCACGACTCTGGCGTCGTCGGCGGCGATATGGCGAGGCTGCTGTCCCGCCACGACCGCCACCGGAAAGAAGGTGCGGCCGGCTTGCTGTCGCTCTCCGGAACCGAGACGAACAAAGCTGCGCACCGGCCAGCGCTGCTTGGTCACCGTTAGCTCATCACCGCGATCGTCGTATTGGGGGCTCGGTTTGCCGACGACCCAAGCGATGGGGAGCCGCTCGTCCCCCGTAAGCTCCACTCCCTGGAACGTGCTGCGCCGAAAGCGACGCACGCGGTCGGCCGGCACGACGGTGAGGTCGGCGGAGAGCAGGAAGGTGCGGCCGCTGACGTCGAAGGCGCGGGTGTACGCCAACATCGAGCCGTGCGGAATGGTTCGCTTGAACAGGGCGAGGGGTCGCCCCCGAGCGCCGCCACCGGCTAGGAGAAACTCGGGCAGCGGGTCGGTGGCGAGAATGGGATCGGTCGTGGCGAGGTGCTCGTGGCCCCGCTGAAACATGGGCATCGGCAAGAACGACCCCGCCGAGCCGTAGCGCCACTCAGTGCGCTTCTGTTCGGCGGCGGTCGGCACCCGGGCGTACATCGGCGCGCCGTTGGACAAAGCGTAGTGGTAGGGATGGGGACCGGCAGCCGGCAAGCTGTGGGCGTTAGCCCGGAGAAACGGCGTCGTCCGCTGGAGCGTTACGGTGCGATCGTGGCACACGTAGCCCCGCGGCTCGATGGCGTAGAAGCCCCGCGGGCAGCCCTGGCCTCGGACCAACTCGCTGGACCGGAGCGCCACGCTCTGTCCGATGCGCAAGTAGCCGAGAAACCGGCGGGTCACCGACGGCGTGGGGCGAATCCAGGTCTTGGTGCCCACACTCGTGAGGCGAGGACCGTCAGCGGCCGGTGGCGCTGCTGCTCGAGAGGAGGCCGTGCTGCCTGGTCCCGGTGCCGCAGCCGTTGCCGCAGGAGAACCGAGGCCCCCCTCGGCGGGCCGGGTTTTGGCGGCGGCCGCTGGCGCCGGTGCGCCGGCCGGGCGAGAGTCGAGCACTGACGAGGACGCCAGGGGTCCGGCCCGCGGCGGGCCGTGGCTGACCGGTGGGCTCGCCGGGACGACACAGGCTGCCGGCGCTGTGACCAGCACCCAGAGCATGACTCGCATTGTGACACGGGACGAGCGCACGGTATGGTTCCCAAAGGCCGGGCAATCGTCCGATTGCCCTACCGGGAACACAAGGGACTAGCGGCAGCACAGCCCACAACTCATGCTCAACCTCGCGAGCCAGTGGCGCCACACCAGGCCCTTGGTCCGAGCCGAAGTCATCGCCACGGCCTGGGAAACGTTCAGCGTGCTGCTGTTCGTTTCAGCCGTGATCCCCGCGGCCTACACCACCCCATGGCCGGGCATCATCTTCCTGTGCGGCCTGCTGATTTCATCACTGCTCGCCAAACCCCTAACCCGTCGCGGGCGGCGGGGCTTCATGCTGGCCGGCAGCATTCGCCTGGTGTGCTGGCCGCTGGCCGTAACGCCCCTGCTGCCTGTGGCGGACATCCGGATCCTCGTCGCATCCTGCGGCTTCGGGCTGATGGCCGGCGGAATACGCCGGGCCGTGTACCGACGGCTGATCGACCCGATGCCCGCCAAACCGTCGCCGGTGCGGCTGCGCGCCGATCTGAACACCGAGCTGAGCGAGAACGCCATGGTGGCCGGCATCGTCGGTGGGCACGTGATGCTGCTGTTCAGCGTGGCGTTCCTCCGGACAGCAAGCAAGGTGATGTTTCGGGCCTGGTGGGAGATCATCCCGGCCCTGGCCATCCTCGGAACCGTCGCCTTCACCCTGGCCATTGGGCCGGTGACCAAAAAGGCGCTGACCGCCTTGCGGGTGGGGCGTCACGGCGATCGCCAGCTGCTGCTCAGCGCTCTCAGCCACGCCACCGCCATCGCGAAGAACCTGTCCTACGTGAACCTGGCCGTGTGGCTGGTCTGCGTCGCCATCGGTGTGGCCTACTTTCAACCCGCACTGGGCCAATGGCACTGGCCCGACGCCATCATGCAGCTCGCCTTTGGCTCCCTCTTCGCCTGGGGGGTCTCGTTTTACCAGCGGGGCTGGCACCAAGACGCCGTCGCCCCCTTGGTCGAGCGCCTCCACGACTGGACCGACACCGCTGCCGAACGACAGGACGTCAGCATTCGCAGTCGGATGCTCAGTGACTTCGGGTTTCCTGTCCTCTTCACCCTCGCCCTGTCCCTGCTGGCGTCGATCGGCCTGTACCGAACGCTGGGCCGTGACCTGCCCCTGCAGGAGGATTTCAACGCCATCTTGGCGCTCTGCGCGTCCTTCGCCATGCTGGTCTTGGCGGTGGGCGGGGTGTTCATGCGCGCCGCCCGAAATCTCTCCAATCCGCTCAGCGAGCTGGCTCACTCGGCCGACCGGGTGGCCGGCGGCGAGCTCGACGCCGCCGTGCCCCGGGTGCAGGGCCCAATCGAAGTCGTGGGGCTTGGTGAGAGCATCGAAGACATGCGCGAGGCTCTAGCGCGCACTATCGACGAGCTCAGACGAGAGCGAGCCGGCCTGGAAACCCACGTCCAGCGGCGCACCGCCGAGCTACGGAGCGCCCTCGAGGAGTTGAAACAGGCGCAGACCGCCCTGATCCAGGAGAAACGCATGGCGCTCATCGGCGAGCTCGTCGCTAGCGTCGCCCACGAAATCCACAATCCACTCAACGCCATCGCAGGCAGCGTTTCATCACTCGAGCGCGTCGCTGGCGAGCTCGACGAGATGCTTCTAGCCTATGGACGCACCGAGACGCTGCTGCCAGCCGAAGAGCGCCAGAAACTCGCCAAGCAGCGCGCGGCGCTGGACATCGATGGCGCCCTCGACGACCTGGCAGGGGTGGTGAAGGTCGTGCAAAGCGCCACCCGACGGAGTGTGGCCATCGTCGCCAATTTGAGAAGCTTCTCCAGGGCGCCTACCGAACCCATCCCTGCCGATCTCCACACCGGACTCGCCGAGACCTTGAGCCTCCTTCGTCACCGGCTCACTCAAACCGGCATCGAGGTGATCGAGCGTTACGGACAGCTGCCGGAGGTGATCTGCCGTGCTGGTGAGGTCAATCAGGTGTTCATGAACCTGCTCACCAACGCGATTCACGCGGTGGTAGCGCGCCGCGGCTCCCAAGGAGGCACCATCGTGGTCACCACCGAAGCCGATGACGAGACCGCCACGATCGCCATCAGCGACAACGGAGCCGGCGTGCCCGCGGCGCTGGTCGACCAAGTGTTCGACCCATTTTTCACTAACAAGCCCCCAGGTGAAGGAACGGGCATCGGCCTGTCGATATCCCGAGAAATCGTGCGTCGTCACGGCGGCACACTCACCGTGGAAAGTGACGCCGAGCTCGGTGGCGGTGCACGCTTCGTGTGCCGCCTGCCGCTGCGTGCGGACCGAGCCGCCCTGGGCAGCCTACCGGGCGACTCGCGCCCCGTTGGCTCGCCGGTTCGCTGAGGACGGCCGGCTGAGCGAGTCAGACGGCGCCAGCGAGCGTTTCACGGGCCGAGTTGTCGACCTTTGGAGGGCGGCGAAGAGGACAATTTCAGGCAATGCGAGAATCGCGTACGAAGATGGGGACATCCGTACTAGGATGCTGGATTCGAAGGCATGGCCGTTAGCCAAAGATCAAGCAGACGTAGAAAAGGTCGCGACCCGCTGATCGGCAAGGTCGTGGCGGGCCGCTATCGCCTCGAATCTCGCCTCGGCGAAGGCGGCATGGGGTTGGTCTATCGAGCGCGCCACGTGCTCATCGACCGGGTGGTGGCCCTCAAGCTCATCCGTCCCGACCTGCGAGGCGAAACCCATCTGCGGGCCTGGATGCTGCGAGAGGCCAAAGCCGCAAACCGCGTCGATCACGCCCATATCATCGACATCCACGACATTGGTGAGACCGAAGAGGGCGAGCTGTACTTGGTGATGGAGTATTTGGTGGGCACGCCGCTGTCGGCGGAGCTAGCCAACGGCCCCATGGCCATTGCCCGTGGCGTAGACATCCTCGAGCAGATGTGCGCCGCCCTGGGCCGTGCTCACGATCTGGGCGTCGTGCACCGGGATCTCAAGAGCGACAACATCATGCTCATCGAGCGTGGCGGCCGTAAGGACACGGTCAAGATCATGGACTTCGGCCTCGCGGCCCTGAAACGAGATGCCCGGCTCGCGCCCAAGGGCGCCGTCTTCGGTACCCCCGAGTACATGTCTCCAGAGCAGACCCGGGGCGAGGACGCGCTCCCGTCGTCGGATCTCTATGCGTTGGGCGTGCTGTTCTACGAGATGCTGACCGGCCAGCTCCCGTTCCGATCCAACGATCGGGACACACTGCTCAAGATGCAGCAGACCCAGCCACCGGCGCGACCGCGATCGATTCGCCCGGATGCCCACGAGCAGGGCGAGCAGATCGCGATGCGGCTCTTGGAGAAGTCGCCGAAAGACCGCTATCGCGACGCCCATCATCTGCAAGAAGATCTCAAGAAGCTGCAGCGCAGCTTGCCCTCGTCCCACGCTTGGGAGGTCAAGGGTGACGCGATACCTGCCGCACCGCCGCCGCCGCCCCCGCCTCAGTCACCTGGGGTCACCGATTGGGCCAATCGCGCGGCACTCTTCACCCGCATGGTGTCTCGTGCCTATTCGGGCAAAGAGGCGCCTGGCGATATCCTCGCTGCGCTATCCCAGACCTGGGATCTGGCAGCCCGGGCCAGCCGTCTCGAGGGCGAGGTCGCCAGCCTGACCCGAAAGCTCGAGGCCCTCGAGCGACGAGGCCGTGCGCTGCGCGCAGAAATCGGTCGTAAGGTCGAGGACCTGGCACAAGAAGAGTCCCGGGTGCTGCGGCAAGCCAGCGCCCACGAAGAAGACGTGGTGCGAGCTCAAGATGAGCTTCGAACAATGGAGCCAACGGCCCAGGCGGCCCGAGCCGAGGCCGATGCCATGATGCGCAGTGGCCGCGGCGACCCTCAGGTCTTCGAGCGCGCCGGCGCCACCGCCGCGACGCTCCAAGCCAAGCGCGAGGAGTCGGGGCGCTATCACCAGCGGCAGCTGGCCGCCGAGAAGATTGCGCACAGCCTGCGCCGCCAAATCGAACAGCTCCGAGGTCAGCTCTCCCGCTATGCCGATGCGCTGGAAGAGGATCTCACGGGCGGCCGCGACCAAGTCGCCGATCGCTCGCGAGAAGCGCTCCGCTTCGAGAAGGCCTTCAGTGACGTGTCCGACAAGCTACTGAACGACCTTCGTGACAAGCCTGAGTGCCGCGATCTGCTCCCCAAGCTCTTGAAGGGTGGCAGTCCGCCAGACAGCGCCGAGGGTGGGAACCACCAAGGCCCGGACAGCCGCCAGTAGGGCGCGCCCAACAGCGCCGGCGGTCGGGGCTGACAGGCAGGTAGCTGACGCGCAAGCAGCTGACGCGCTGCACTTCGTGCCGCGCCAGGCGCCAGGGCACTGCTCGCTGAAGCCCTAGGGGAGCTTCGCCGAGAGGAAGGACTTGAGCTTGACGAGGTTCTTCTCGTCCCTGGCGAAGTTGGGCGCCTCGTAGCTCGTAGCCCAACCGGACACCTCGTTCATGAAGTCGCGCCGAATCGCATCGTCGGTGAGGATCTCATCCACGGTGCGCCCCCGGGCGGCCCCCGTCTTGAGCTTGATCACATAGGCCTCGAGCCGTGAGAAGTCGTCACCCAGAAGCTCGGCGATCAGCTTGGCGTCCTTGGACAGTCGCATCACGCGAGGGGCTTTCTCCTCCGCTCCAGGGGTCTCGGCCACGGCCAGGGCTGCCGCCACGCGCAACACGAAAGCATCGTCGAGATAGCCCAGGTCCTCGATGCCATCAGGAATCAAGTCGAGGGACTTGAACAAGTAGTTCAGGCCGGCCACGGCGTAGCGCCGAATCGGCTCTGGAAGGTCCTGATCGCCGATGGCGCTGGACAGGTCGCTGGCGTCATCTGCAAGAGAGCGCAGCCACTCCGGAAAGGTGTCGAGACACTTGGTATCGGTATCGGTCATGAGGATGTTCTCCCTACACCAGCCCACCCACGAGCCACTCTGGCGCTGGTGCCTGAGGTATAACCCTAGGCGCGATAGCCAGCAAGCGCGTCTCCGGCCGGAGGAACAGCTCGGGGCGCCACCCCCAAGACCGCCCGAGCCCCTCCCCCATGATGCAATTGCACACTCCCGGCGTCAGCCGTGTTAGGAGCGCAAACCTGCCCTGGTGAGGTAGCCAAGCGGTTAGGCAATGGTTTGCAAAACCATCAGACGCGAGTTCGAATCTCGTCCTCACCTCCCGCGACGACCCTAGCCCCGCTGGCGGCTCAGTCGTCAGATCCCGTGCCGCGCTTGTGGCCCATCACTCGCCAGGCACCATCGGCACGAAACGCACGGCCCCCAGGGTCTCTTTCTCCAAGCCGCCGCCGACCTTGGTCCACCGCACCAGGTTCTGGAGAGCATCACCCACCGGTGCGACGATAATCCCACCTGGGGCCAGCTGCCGGACGAGTGCCGGCGGCATCGCAGGGGGCGCGGCGGTGAGGATGATGCGATCGAAGGGGGCGTGCTCGGGCCACCCCTGATAGCCGTCACCGATTCGGACGTGGACGTTTCGATACCCCAACTCGGCGAGCCGCTGCTTGGCCTTCTCGCCCAAGGGGGCGACGATCTCGATGGTGTAGAGTGCTTTGACCAACCTGCTGAGCACCGCCGCCTGGTAGCCTGAGCCCGTGCCAATCTCGAGAACCGTCTCGGTGCCCTTCAGCTTGAGAGCGTGGGTCATCAGGGCGACCACCGTGGGCTGTGAGATGGTCTGGCCATACCCAATGGGGTAGGGCGTATCGCGATAAGACGTGGCGATGCTGGCGCCAGGCATGAATAAGTGCCGCCGAACCTTGCGCATCCCATCGAGGACTCGGGGATCCCAACCTTCGCCCTTGCCCCATGGCTTGTCGAAGATCTCAATCTGCCGAACTAGCCGCTCTCGTGCCTCCCGCGCCGCGGGTGGGTCATTGCCCGAGACGTCAGCCGCCGTCGATCCCTCTGGCGATGATGACCCCACCGACACTCCCGCGCCTGTCGCGGCCTCCTGCTGACCGATGCTAACGCCATTGTCCGGCGATGTGCCAGCCGAGGTGGTGGGATTACAGGCCACCGGAAGCAAGAGGAGAGCCACCAAGGCGAGCCATCCGCCCAGCTCGCACCTTCCGATACCGTTAGCCACGACGCTCATCGGGACCCCAATAATGACCCTTAGCGCAGCTTGACCGAGCGCGCACTGGTTGCGAGGGTGCCTGGCCTGGCGTGCCGTCGGGGCTGATCGCCATCGCTCGGCAGCGATCTCCCGCCGCCTGAAGTACCATCGGCCGAGCAACGTCGCGCCATGTCTTCGCCCCAGTCACCTTCGAACCGCCAGCCGCGCCTCTCCGCGCCATCACCACGATGGGAGCGCCTGCTGGGGTGGCTGAAACGCCACCCCCATCAAGCGGCCGCAGTGGTGGCGAGCACTGCCATCTGCATCGCCTTCGGAGCCTTTCGGTTCGACAACTTCCCACTAGACGACGCCTACATTCATCTCAGCTACGGCAAGTACTTCGAGCTCCAGAACCTCTTCTCCTTCAACGGCGATGGCCCCGATACCGGAACCTCGTCCTGGACCTGGACGCTGATCTGCATCCTGGTCGAGCAATTGGGGCTCCCGCCTCACGCTGTGCTGACCTTGCTGGGCATCGCGTCGCTGATCGTGGTGGTGGGCTACGGGATGTCGCTCACCCGTCGCCTGCTACCACCCAAGACGGTCAGAGCGGGGCTCTGGCCTTATGGGTCAGCGCTCCTGATCCTGTGCAATGGGAACATCATCTGGCTCACCCTGAGCGGGATGGAGACCTTGCTGGCGGTGGCGCTGGTCTTCGCCTTCGTCCACCGCGTCCTGCTTGGACGGGGGCTGGATGGCTGGGCCGGAGCCATCGGCTTGGCGATGGTGTGGACGAGGGTCGAGTGCCTCATTTGGCTCTTCGGCACCCTGGCTTGCCTGCCACTATTGCGCCGAGAGCAGCGCGCTACGCCCTGGTGGGCGGGTCTGCCGCTCGGCGGCTTGGCGCTCAACCTGGCGTACAATCTTCTCGTCAGCGGCAGCCTCCTGCCCACCAGCGCCGCCGGCAAGCGGGCAACCTTCGTCGACCAAACCCACGATCTAGGCCGGGCGACGACGTTCCTTCACGCGGTTCATCGTGACTACGTGTCCCGCTTCTTGGAGGGATGGGATGTGCAGCTCTGGGCCATGCTCGCCGCTGCCGTTGTCCTGACCATCGGCCTCACCCGCGAGCTGGCTCGGCGAAACCGCCGACGCTGGCGCATCGCTTTGGGTCCCAAATCACTGCTGTTGCTGGTGATGCTCGGCGGCACCCTGGCCCACTCGCTCGCCTACCTGGTGCACTTCCGAACCGTCTACCACCACTTTCGCTACTTCGCCCCGCTGCTGCTGGTCGTGCCCGCCTTGGTCATACCCTGCACGGCCATGGCCCTGGTGACCCTCAAGCGACTGATCCGCCCGGTGGGGCGCCGACCGCTGGGTCGGCAGCTCTTGTTGATGCTCGACACCGGGGTGATCTGGGGCGCGATCCTCTCCGTTGTGATGACCCTGTCGGTCCTGCCGTTCTGGCTGCGACTCTATGAGCGAAATGTCGAGCAGCTCGATCAGGTCCACATCGACGTGGCACGCTGGCTGGCCGAGCGGCGTGACCAGTTCCCCAGCCAGACGGTGGCCTGCTTCGACATCGGCGCATTGCGCTATTACTCAGGGTTCAAGATCGTCGATCTCGGGGGGATCATCGATGCCCAGTCACTAGCCTACCGGCTCAGCCGCGCCACCGACCGCCAGGTGTTCGAGTCCAAGCCTGACGTCTTCATCTCCGTCGAAAACGGCTTCGACTACATCCCGCAGAAACACCGCAAGTACCACTTCTCCATCGAATACCTGCGTGGCTGGCAGTACCCGGAGTACCTCGACCCCGTTCCACCTCACACCAAGCGACTGCTCGTGTACCGGGTCAACCACTGCGGGCAGCCACGGTGGGTCCGCCAGCCCGTGGGCCAGCGCATCAACTTCAACAACGCCCGCGAGCAGCTGAGGCGTCGTTGGGGCGTGGGTCGAGGCAAGAGCTTCGCCACTTGGCCCACCCTCAGACCTCCTGGAAAGAAGCGACACGGGGCACACCAGGGCGCCGGCTACCTATCGTCCAATCATCCGATCAAGGGGGACAAGACTGAAGGAGTCTGGGAGAGCCACTTGATGAAGGTCGAGGGGCAGTGGCTCAGCCTGTTGCTCTCCGGCGGGCGAGATGAGCAACGGCTCCGGGTCGAGCTGCTCGACGAGACCGGCGCGCTGATTCACTTCTGGACCGCCTACCGGACCAACGCCTTCATCGAAGAGGTCCTGCCCCTGGACGGCTTGCAGGGCAAGCAGGTGAGGCTGCGGGTAGTCGACGGGGCGACCGGTCGCTGGGGCCACATCGCCGTGGACGAGATCCACCAGTTCAATTGGGTCGAGCAGCCGCCGCTGGATTGTCCGGCGGTGGATTGAACCGAGGCCCCTGGGTGACTTGGTCCCACGAGCGGATCACCCTAGGTGCAACCCACAGGGCGAAGACGGCAAGCAACCAACCGGCGACCAGATCCACGAAGTAGTGCTGCCGCAGATAGAGAGTCGCCAACTGCAGCAGCACGACCGCCGGCAGAACCACCAGTCCCCAGAGCCGCGGCCACCGGGGTGACAGCGCCGAGCCCTGACGCCAGGCGGCCACCAGAGCGATGGTGGAGATGGTGGTGTGGAGGCTGGGAAAGGCGTCGTAGCTCATCTGCTGTAAGCGATCCCAGCCCACGGTCCAGCTCTCATAGAGGCCGATCGCGCCCTGCAGCTCGGTCGCGTAGCGGTAGACGAGGCGGGGCGAGCGCGCGGGCACCAGCAGATAGATGACGAAGCCGCAATAGAACGCCACCAGGATCGCCAGTGCCAACTCGCGGAAGGCCCCCTTGCGCCCTCGCAGGTAGAGCAGCAAGAGGGCACTGAGCGGCAGCCCGAACATGAGCCCGTAGCCAAAGGCCATCAGATCGGTGAGCCAGGGCGTGACGAAGCGCTCCATCCACCAGGAGGGCGACAACCCGAGCAGTGCTTCGTCGATGGCCTTGAGATCATCTTCGACGCCTTGGGTCACGATGAGGCCCGTCATGCGGTGAAGCACGCAGTAGCAGGCATAGAGCAGCACGAAAGGCGCCCACATGCGCGCGGTCTCGGCAAGCAGCTGACCGAAGCGACGTCGGTCACCCGCGAGGCGTTCGAGCAGCAAGGGCGCCCGCCACAAGGCCACTGCGAGCATCAGCGCCACCCACAACAGCAGGGGCGACAACAGCTCGCGATCGAAGTGGAGTCTGCCACCCAATGCGGTGACCAAACCGAGCACGGCAACGAGCATCACGGCGGTCACGAGCCCCGCAGGACCGATGCTGACCACCAAGCGGGAGACCTTCGGCATGACCGCTCGGTGGTGCAAAGGGCGGGCCATCTCCGCAACTGTACCAGGCAAGCACGGCACCAGGCGACCACTGCACCAGGTGACCGGTCGGGGCACTGGCAGCCGTGCAGACCTGTGATCTCGGCGGGTCGGCCATGACACCATTGTCAGGCGTCCGAGGTCTTCAAATGGAGTTTACCCGCCAGTTCACACCAAACAGGAGTCGGAGGGCGCGCTCCCAGGGGAAGAAAGGTAAGCTGGACCGCGTAGACTTGCTCAGTGGCGAGGCGGTACGGCCATTGCAGGCGAGTGAATTGCAGGCGAGTAAATTGCAGGTGAGCGAGGAAGCAATACCTCGAGGAGCG
>JAUVCD010000089.1 GCA_030590865.1 Myxococcales bacterium
AATCGCCTCGTAGACCCCCCGCTCCTCCTCGTCGAGCTGGCAGTGCAGCACCGCATCAGTGCGAGGCGGAAGCTCGGCCGCGACCTCGCGCTTGAGCCGCCGCAGCAGAAACGGTCGAATGCGCTCGCGCAACCGCTCGGCTGCGCCGGGCTCGCCCGCGGTGATGGGCCGGTCATAGGTGTCGCGAAAGCTGTCCCGTCCGCCGAGCAGCCCGGGATTGACGAAGTGCATCTGGCTCCACAGCTCCTCGAGGCGGTTCTCTACCGGCGTACCGGTGAGGGTCAGCCGGAAGGCAGCCCGAAGACGGTAGGCAGCCCGGGCCACCTGACTGTCCGGGTTCTTGATCGCCTGGGCTTCGTCGAGGACCACGCAGTCCCAACGGAGGGCTGAAAGAACCGTCACGTCGTTGCGCAGCAGCGCGTAGGTCGTCAAGGTGACCTCCGCCTGCTCGTCGAGCTCGCGGCGAGCGCCGTGGTAGACCGAGTGGCGCAAGGTAGGCAGGAACCGGGCGATCTCAGCAACCCAGTTGTGCACCACACTGGTCGGACAGACGACCAAGGCCCGACCTTTCAGGGCACAGAGGGTCTGCAGCGTCTTGCCCAATCCCATGTCGTCAGCGAGCACGGCGCCGAGCCGGGCCTCCCGGAGAAAACTGAGCCAATCGACTCCGCCACGCTGGTAGTCCCGCAACTCGGCCTGTAGCCCGGCAGGCAAGGCTGCGCTGGGAATGGACTGGAAGCCATCGACCAGCGGAGCCAGCCGCTGCAGATCCGGCGGGCGGGGACAATTCAGGTCGTCGCAGAGCTGCACCAGCGCAGGTTGGGCGTGGGCAGCGAGCTCGCCGTCGGCATCGCGAGCCAACAACAGGTCGGCGACCTGGTGGCCGTAGCGCTGAAGCCAATCAGCAGGCAAGCGCCCCCAGCCACCGGACAGCAGGGGCACCACCTCCGCCCCGTCGCGCCACGCCTTCAAGACCTCGGAGGGATCGGCGCGGTGCGTTTCACCGTCCGACCCAGCGGCCGTGAAGAGCAGGTCGAAGTGGCGCGTCGAGGGGACGAGCTCCACCGCCAGGGGCTGCTGCGGATAGCTGGTGCGGTGCACGTCGCCAGCCACCAATCCATGATAGCCCCGTAGCCGCGCGGCCATCTCGACGGCATCCTGCCCGGTTAGAGCAACCCGTTTGCCGACCAGGAGATCGAGCTCAGCAAGGAGCTGGGCCGCGACCCGCTGTTCACCCCGACGGTCGCGCTTGGGGATGGGACCGCCCAGATGAACGAGCTGGTCGCCTGCCACTCGCGCGCAAGGGGGGTCGCCGTAAACTACAGCACCCAAGAGCGACAGAGCCGGACCACGCTGGGACACCTCGACCAGCGGGCGCAGGGGCTGCTTGCTGACCCCCTGGGGGAGCTTGTCGGTCCGAATCTCGAGCTCGACCCGCTGCTCCAGCTCGGGCAGCACCTCGGCGACGAGCTCGGCCATGGCGCCAGGTCCGAAGCTACGCTCGACCGGCAAGCGGTCGAGCGCCAACCCAGTCAGGGCCGTTTCCCCGAGTGGCCTCAGGACAGCGAGATCGCCGTCCGAGCGACACAGCGCGATACCCGGTACCACGACCTGCTCGATGATTTCATTCCTCTCAATGCGCAGCACCAACCCCTTGCCCGCCGCCGGCTCGACGACCACGGCCCGCGGTTTGACAGGCTCGCCGGAGGCCGTGATGCCCTTGCCATCCAGACGCAGATCTGTTGCCTCGGCAAACAAGGTCAGTAGCGGCGCCAGCCCCTCGCTGGAGAGAGCACGCACCCGCCTCATCGTCAGGATCCGATCGATGCGAAGATCCACCTCCCGCGGCTCGACGGCGGCGTCAGGGCCGCCGGCTGCCAGCAGTGATCCAATGGAACCTTCGAGCGGTCGCTCGACACCGTCAGCGGCGACGAGCACACGGGTGACCGCCAGGCGATCGCCGTCCACCGCCAATCGGTATCCCACCGAGGCTGCTGCAGTAGCCGACGAAGGCAGCCTGTGGCCTGCCTTGCGGGCCTGACGCAGGCTGATGACTGCCGCGGCGACGTGCTCGCAGGCGTCAGCGGCACTGCCACAATCACAATCCCACTCGGCATCGGCAGGATAAAGGGTGCTCAGAGGTGCCACGGTCCGCCCCGGGGTTCGCACCCGCAGGACAATCTCGTCGTCATCAGCCTCGACTCCATCGACGGCATCAGCGCGCACCAGCTCGATTCCCTGAGACCAGATTCGGGGAGAGCACGCGGCGCGAATGGCCACGAAGAGCGGCTGGAGGTCTACGGGCACGATGCCAGCAACCATGCCCCGTCGAGGAGGTGCCGTCGACGGGTGACTAGCTCATCAGCCAGCTGCGGTCCGAACAGATCAGCAGCAGCAACGACTCGCCGCGGCTCCGCAGCGGTCCACTGGTCGAGCCAGCCTCGAAGCAGACACACTCACCAGCGTGCACCAGGACGTCGCCGTGGGTGATGCAGCCTTCGAGCACGTAGACGTACTCGCAACTACCATGGGTGTGGGACGGCAGCTCGGCGTTGCTCTCGAGACGAGCCAGCGCATGGCTATGCCCATCCGCTGGATCTTCGTGGAGCTGCTTGAGCGTCACCCCTGCGTTGCTCGGCACAACCTTCCAGGGCATCATATAGGGTCGCAGCAAGCGAATGCCTGACGAGCTCGACGGCGTCGCTGCAGACTCGGCCGATTCGTCGCTCGGCGGCGCGGCTTTCCGGCTCACCCGCCCGAGCGTGTGTTTCCTGGCTGGGCTCGACGAGCCAGTTTGGGCCGCAGCGGTGGCGGCCGGCGGCTGGCGGCCACTGCTGGCCTGCCCGGCGGTCAGTCCCGGTGTCGGTATCCCTCCGATGGGAGTCAGCCCGTCCCCCGTCACCGCTTGGACCGGCGTCGCTTGGACCGGTGTGGGACGCGGAGTAGGCATCACTTGGGCAGGCGTCGGCCGCGCAACCGGCGCCGCTGCAGCAGGCGTGGTCCGCGGCACCGGTATGCCAGGATCCCCACCCGCCGCCTCGACCAACTGGGTCGCCGTGCCGAGCAGCTGCATCACATCGCCAATCACCTGGAACTGCTCACCAGAAGGTGGCGGTTGGCCCTCCCAGGCCTGCATGATCACATGGTACCGGCGCGCCTCGACCAAAATGCGGGTCACCGCGCGAGTCTGATCGATCGCCTCGAGTCGCTTGATCATGTCGCCAAGCGCCACATCGACGGTTCGCGTATTGGTGACTTGACCCATGCCTGTCATGGTGAACCCCGTTCTATCGTGGGTGACGTCCTCGTACCAGAGACGGGACAGCGTCACCACCCAGAGCGACCAGCATGACACCCTGGAGGCCAAGCCGCCAGAGCTGCACGCACCGAGGACCGATCATCGGCAGCTTGGCCGTCCCCCCGGGCCGCTCAGCCGCGCCCAGCGGCGGCACGGTAGAGATCCAGCGTCGCCTGAGCGCAGCGATCCCAGGAAAACTCGCGGGCCCGCTGGAAGCCGGCCTCTCTCAACTTGGTCCTCAGCGACTCGTCCTCGTCGAGCTGCCGAATCTTGCGAGCCATATCGGCCACGTCGGTCGGATCGGCGTGGAGCGCCGCATTGGCGGTAATCTCGCGCACCGCCACCGCGGTCGATCCGAGCACGACCGTCCCTAGCGACATCGCCTCGAGAGCGGGCATACCAAAGCCCTCGTAGTGAGAGGCACAGAGCAAAATGCGCGCGTGTCGGTACAGCGCGAGCAGCACCTCATCGGACACGAACGGTAGAACGACAACCTTGTCGCGCACATCGGGACGGGCCAGCAACCGATGGATCGCCAGGTCGGCCCTCGAGAAACGCCGCACCAACACTAGCTTGTGGTCAGCCTGATGGGCCGTCGCCTCCACGAACGCACGCACCATTCCGAGGTGGTTCTTGTAGGGCGACCCCTGTCCCACGATGAGCGAATAGCGACAGTCGCGGGGCACATGACGGTCGAGAAGTGACCTTGGGCCAGCCCGCTCGGCCGCATAGCGATCGTGGTCGAGGCCGTGGTGGATCACCTGCACCTTGTGAAGGTGCCGCGGAAAAACTCGACCGATGGCCTCCGCAGTGGCGTGAGAGATGGCAATCACCGCGCGCGCCCCAGCAACCGCCTGCCGGTAGGTCAATCGGTACCAAAGCCCGTTGGCGAGCCTTACAGGAAGGAAAGCAGAGGCCAGCTTGGGCGCCTCCAACCACATCAGATCGTGCAGCGTGACCACCCAGGGACAGCGGAGCCCCAAGGGCACTAGGTCACCCGGCGAGTGGTACAGATCGTAGTCCTTGAAACCGTGACGCACCCGCCCCAGTCGGAGCACCGTGGCCATGGACTTGGTCTCCCCTGGGCAACTCAGCTCCTCGACTCGATCATCTGCAACGATGGGCGTCTGCGCCTCTGGATGGCGAAGCACCAGAAAGCGCATGTCGTCAGCAAGAGGAACCATGTGCCGCAACAAGGCCTCGGTGTAGTTACCGATCCCACTGCTTCTGGCCACGACCGAACGGGCATCCACCACGATCTCAAGCAACGAATCAACCTCGTGTGACGAGTTCTGGGCCCCGGCTAGCGCCGTGACGTGATTGTAGGGTATGTTATCCCGCTCATGGGACGAAGCAGCTTAGCGCTCGTCCTGCTCCTCGGGCTGGGTTGCGCACCGACGCCGAGAGGGCCCTCGGCTCCCGACCATCCCAGCACTGACCAGCGAGCAGGATGGGCTAGCTCACCAACGGCAGCCTGCCCCGGTGCTGAGTGCTCCGCCCATGGGCCCGACGGGGCGCAGACGGTCGGCGACACCGGCAAGGCTCCAACCGCTAGTGCGGCACCCACCGCAAGCACCGGTGCGACTGGGGACCACAGCGACCTGCCCGCTAGCAGGCTGGACCCACTCACCGAAGAGATCGACGACGGACTCGAGTTGCCCGCGGCAGCTTCGAGCGGCGCCCCGGCCAGGCCCCAATCCAACCCGCGGCTGGCCAACCCGCTGCTGGCGCTCTCGGACCCAGATCTGAAACGTCGCATCAAACAGGATCTGGCCTCGCTGGGATCGCTGTCCCTTGGACGGGCGAGCTCTGGAGTGCTGGTGAATGGTGTCAAAATGCCCGAGGGGGAACACTGGGACATGATGGGCGGCGGCGCCACTTGGGGCACCCAGGAAACGGTGGACTATCTGATTGAGGCCATCGAAGCGGTGAACCGCCGCTTCCCGACCGGCACCCACACAGCCCGTATCGGTCACCTCAGCGCCAAGCGGGGCGGCGCGCTCAGCCCCCACAAGAGCCACCAGTCAGGCCGAGACGTGGATGTCAGCTACTACTACAAGCTGCCGACCAAGCACCTCTGGTACCGCCGTGCCGGTGCTCACAACCTCGACCTGCCACGGACCTGGGCCTTCGTTCGAGCGCTGGTGACGATGACTGACGTCGAGATGATCTTCATCAACAGCTCGATTCAGAAGCTCATCAAGCAGCACGCCTTGTCGGTCGGCGAGGACCCCACCTGGCTCGACAGCATTTTCCAACGCGGCTCACGCCACCGTTGGCCCTTGGTTCGCCATGCCCGGGGTCACGATACCCACATCCACGTCCGCTTCTACAACCCGGTAGCCCAAGAGCTCGGCCGCCGGGCTTATCCGATTCTCGTGGCGCAAGATCGCATCAAGCCCCACACCTATTTCACCCGCTACCGGGCCCGCAAAGGCGACATGCTCGGTCGGCTCGCCAACCGCTTCGGGTGTACGGTCAAGGCGATTCAGCGAGCCAATCGCCTTCGCTCGACGCGGATTCGGGCGGGCCGAACCTATCTCATCCCGCGAAAAGGAAAGGTCGCCGCACCACCGAAAGTCATCATCCCACAGCGCCGGCTTCCACCACCGGCTGCGGGGACGCGGCGCCACAGCGTGGCAGCACCCGACACGGGTGGCTCCCACTGACTCAGAGCTGGAGAAGGACTCTATGGACTACGCGATCTGTCTCGGGTGTGGGGGCGCCGTAGATGAAGGCAGTGGCATCCCCGACGAGGAACCGCCCTGTAACTGTCCGCCACCGTCCATCGAGCCGGCCACGGTGTCCTGCCCAACCTGCGGCGGTGCGCTGAAGGTCGGGGCGCGGGCCTGTCAGTTCTGCCACTGCACGCTGGCCACGCGCCGCTGTGGCGATTGCGCCGCCTGGAATCTGGCAGAGGCCATCCACTGTCAGGCCTGCGGACGGGTGCTGGCCGCCGAGCAGGCCGGCGGCGGGGACCTGACCGACCGCAAGTGCCCTCGCTGCAGCGGCGCCCTGACGGCGCGCCGCTACGGCGAGCTCGACGTCGAGGAGTGCGATGGTTGTGGCGGTCTGCTGGTCGCCCAGCCGGTCATGGATCGCATCGTGGCGACCAAGGATGCACCGACCAACGTCAGGGTGGCCCTGCCCGAGCGGCCCTACACGCGGGAGACCCAGGTGAGCTACATCCGGTGCCCCGCTTGCGGCGACATGATGAACCGTCGCGCCTTTGGCCAGATCTCAGGCGTGGTGGTGGACGTCTGCCGCGACCATGGCGTGTGGTTCGATCCCGGCGAGCTGGGCCAGGTGCTCACCTTCGTCGAACGAGGCGGGCTGGGCGAAGCACGACGACGGGAAACCGAGACGCTCAAGGAAGCGCGGCGCAGCGTCCGCTCCGAACAGATGCGATCCACCATGGGGAGCATGGGAAGCCAGAGCATGGCGCTCGAGCACCAGGGCATGACCGGCGGAATGCGGTCACCAGGCGTCCAGTTCCTGAAGGCGCTAGTGAGCCTGTGGAGCTGACACCCGCCCGCCGGGACGTGCCGCGGCGCAGCGGTAGCTACTCGATCACGAAGCGGTGCTGACCTGCTGGAACCGTCAAGGTGAGTCGGCTGCTGGCCCAATCGAAGGTGGTCTGGGCGCCGTCCAATAGGACGGTGGCTGGCTGGCCAGGACAGTGAAGCGTCACGCTCGTCTCGACAGCAGCCTCGCTGACCACCCGCAGTGGATCGGTCGAGCTGGGTGCGTGCTCGAGCCGGGCGAAGAGGTCGAGAGGCTGGGAGGCGTCGATGAGCTCGGTTCCTTGCCAATCCAGCTGGGTGACCTGGCGCCCGAAGTAAGCGGGCTCGTCAAAGCGTCGGCCAGCCATCACAGCGGTGACGTCAAAGCTGTGGAAACCGGTGACCGTGCCCCCAGTCGGCCAGAGCACCTGTACGACCTCGGTCGCGCCGTCATGCAGCCGCACAGCCTCAACGGCAGCGGTGCTCCAGGGCTCAGCGGCCAAGGCTTCGCCGAACCATAGGGCCACGGTGGACCTAATTTGCGCAGCGTTGGCGCTCCGCCTCAGCCGGAAACCCACTTGGTAGCTCGCTAACGACTCGTTGTAGCCCCCGTCATCAGGGTGCTGCTCAGGCACGAACATGCTCGGCTCGATGGTCGCACCCCAGGCGGCAAATGACGCATCGACCACATGCAGGGCAGCCTCACTCTCTTGGGGTTGAGTCACCCAGTGGCCCGCTGCGATCTCGCTCCACGGGTTCTCGGTGCGCCAGTCTTTATAGGTGTAGGTGTGATTGATGGACGTAGGTGGCGCCGACACATAGCTGTGGAGCAACCACTCGAGCTCCATGGGCGCACTGCCCGTCAGCACGTCCTCGACGAGGAAGATGTCCGGACCTAAACCGATGACCTCGCGCGTCCAACGGTCGAGCGTATCTGCCTGGACCATGGCGGTGGGATCGGCCACCAGATCGAAGTAGGCCTCATCCCCGAGGGCCGAGTCCACCTGGGCCCAGTTGACCGGGTCGACCCGTTCCATCCACTGACTCCCCTCACCGAATTGACCAAGGCCATCGACGAGCACCAGGTTGTGCTCGCCCGTGTCCTTCAAATACGAGTAGCCGTGGTCAGTGAGGTAGGGCACGCCTGCGCGGTGGACGATGAAATGGCCCGCGTCGGGGTGCTCGTGTCCGCCGAAGTATGAGCCCGACTTGAGACTGAAATAGGTGGCGTCGTCATCCCAAGACGACCGCCAGGCGAAGATCCCCTTGTTGGGAAACAGGTGCCAGGTCGGCAGTGCCGAGGGTGCCTGGGCCGGGATCGCCGGGTCATACCAAAGGTAGGAATAAGGCGTGACGTAGGACCAATCGAGCTGCTCAGCGCTCCATTGCGCAAGCCCGCTATTCAGCCGCCGGGCCAACCAGGCATTGATGGTGCGAGGCGGATTGTAATGACGAGGTGGGCAGTCGCCGAAATTGGCCACGCCGCCATAGTTGTCGTCACCACCAGGCAACAGGCTGTAGATGTCGTAGCGCACACTCTCCTGGAACCATGGGATGGCCTCGGCGGTATTCTCACCCAACGCTCGGTCGCGCATGTCCAGCCAGGGAAACAGGTTGATCTGGCCGTAAGAATGATACGCCACGCCCTCGTGGCTGGTCCCATCGTCCTCGAGCACCGACAGAATGATCGCCAGGTTCTCCTCCAGGTGGTCGACCCACTGCGCCCGCTCCGCTTCAGGGATCTCGTCGGCCAGCACGAAGGCTGCCGCCGCCACGCCTTCGTGATTGATCCAATAGTGATTGTTGGTGACCGTGCCGTAATGAGTCCAGTCGATGTCTCGGTAAATGGCCATCCAATGGCTCGTGAGCCACGACTCGGTCACTCCGCGCAGGCGCTGCCGGAGCTCGGCGCGCTCTGGCGGCGTGAGCCGGTCGTAGTGCCAGTCATAGGTAATGGCCAAGGCCGTCAGGAAGTGTCCAACCGTGAGATCGAGGTTGTTGAAAGGCTCGGGCGCGTCGTCATCCCAGTTGGGATAGCGCAACATGGTGAAGAAATAGTCCCAGAGCAGCCCGTCAAACGGCTGCCCTGGATCGACCAGCTGAATCAGCGCCAGATTGATGAGCCGGTTGGCATAAGAGCGGATGTCCCGGCCCGGACCTGGATCCTCGATAGGTGGATCGTAGTTGCCGGCCTGACTGAGCATGGCTGACCAGATGTCGGCATAGGCAGCGTCATCCTTGCGGGCGGCTATGGCAGGCAACTCGGCGGCGTCGAAGAGCAACTTGGGGTGGTCGGGGAGACGAAACTCGAAGCTCACTTGGGCGCTTTGGCCAGCGCTCTGGGCGGTAACGGTCCAGGTTCCCTCGGGGTCGGCTTGGTCGAACACGTAAGGCGCCAGGGATTGCCACTGCAGCGGATCAGCAAGGTTCTGGAGGGACAAAGGTGACTGGGCACCGCCAGGTCGCTCAAGGGTCGCAACCACCGGCTGAGCGTTGCCCGGAGTGGTGATGAGCACCGACAGCATGTCCTGAGGAAAGAAGAAGTCATCGTCCTGAGGCGCAACGATGTTCAGATCACGGTTCTCAGGCCCGGAAACCTCGACCCCAGGAACCATGTCGTCGAACAACTGGACGATCTCGTCTTTGGCCGCTGAGGCCATCCACAGATAGCGAAAGGTGGTCGTGGCTCCGGCGCTGTAGCCATAGGAGTCGTAGACCGAGACGCCGTCATCGGTGGGATTGGCGCGCACCACGCCGTCGTTGGTGAGAAACCAGCCAAAACCGCGATCACTGGCCGAGTCGTAGATCACCAGCCAGCGCATCGAGGTGTCCCAGACCGCCGCAAGCGCCTCATCACCCCGGGTGTCGGAGATCATCGAGTCCCACGGGCCGGCCATGAAGAGGGTGCGACCGTTCCAATCAGCGCTGGAGAACCGATACTCGTGGGTGCCGTCAGCCACTGCCGCAGTGACCACCTTCTCGACGAAGGGCCATTGGGCGAACAGCCGGTAGGTCAAATGCAGGTCGTGCACGACCGGCTCGGGGCGCCCCTGCCAGGCCACCGATACGGCTGCGTGGACCGCGGTGCCGTCGGTGAGGATGGCATCGAAAGGCTCACTCTCCGCGGTGGCGGCGGGATGGGTCTCCGTCAGGCTCTCGAGCTGGACCTGAGTCGTAAACCCTTCGGCGAGCGCCAAGCTCTGAGGCAGATGCTCCAGCACCGTATCGCCGTCGCTGCGCCGTCCCGGCCTCAGGGTGCCATCGGCCGGATTGATCTCCCTTTGAAGGGCGTAGGCGCCCCCCTCGATGCGGAAGCCATCGTCCTCCGAATCAGCGTCCTTGTCCTGCAGCTCGAAGCTCGCCCATGGCTCAGCCGCCCACTGCCAGGCAGCCGGATCGGCAACGATGTTGTAGTACACCCAGAAGGAACGCTCCTCACCGGCTGGCGTGCGGCCCGGCGCAGTGAACCCAACCTCGAAAGCACCGCCGTCAGGCTGGGCCCAGGCATCGCCCGCCACTGCCGTGGACGCCATGCCTCCGGTAATCTCGTAGATCCTGACGTCCCGATCGATGAAGGCCTCCAGGTGACTGAAGGCCGCCAGGACCGGCAAGTCCGTGCGATCTCGGTCCGGATGGGGATTGAGCGTGACGGTGACGCGAAACTGGTGACCAGGCTCGTCCCACTGGAGAACGATCGGCCGACCTCCTTCGTCGTCCTCACAAGCGCACGAGGGACAGACGATCGCCACTAACAGCAATAGGCACGCCACGAGGCGCAAGCCCCAGCTACTCGATGCCATGAGCTCCTCCAGACTTGGGAGCCTATCAGAGGAGCGGGGAAGGAGCTTTGCCCAGTGGACGAAACCACCTGCACCCACAGCGCGCCGAGCGTCACGCTCAATCCGCCCTGCGGGCCGCGTAATGGCTGTACTCGTAGCCTCCCTCGTCAAATCCCATGTTGAGCAGGGCGGTCCATTGCAGCACGCCATCTTCGGCATGGTTGACGAGCCCTATCTGCAGGCCCCGCAACCGCTCGGTGTGGTTGAACAGCCCAACCTGCACGCCATTGACCTCCTCGGCGACGTTCACCAAGCCGATCTGAGCGCCACTCACCGACGCGGCCCAGTTGACGGCTGCGCCGAGCTGAACGCCATGGTGCTCCTCGGTGGAGATGGCGCCTGCGCCGATCTGAGCACCATAGGACTCTTCCGCGAGAACCACCGCCCCCACTTGCGCCAACCCGCGGAACTCTCGGGCACCTGCGGCGAGGGCGCCCAGCTGAATGCCTCCGGCAAAATCGCCGCTGAAACTGGCAACGCCGGCTTGGACGGCACCACGGAACGCACCCGCAGTGTTGGCCACGCCCAGCTGCGCAACCCCGGCAAAGCGCTGGCCGTCGATGCCGGCGTCGTCGAACAGGTCGTCCTGTGCGTTGAGGAGGCCTAGCTGAGCGATACCGCTGAAGTCGCTGCGCGCATGGTTGAAGGCGCCGATCTGCAGCGCACCGCTGAACGACTCATCGGTGCGGTTGTAACCGCCTAGCTGCAGCAGGCCAACCGCCGTCTTGGCGCGGTTGTAGGCGCCGATCTGGAAGAGGCCCACCATGTCCAGCGTCCGGTTGTAGGCAAGCGACAGCTGACCCAGACCATAGAAATTGCGCGCCCGGTTCTCGGCCAAGGCGATCTGCGCAGCGCCGTAATAGTCGTTCGCCAGGTTACGCCCAATGGCGAGCTGCAGGACCCCAACGTGGGTGCCCGCGTCGTTTCGGATGGCTGAGAACGAGAAGCCACCGTAGAAGCGCTCCACTCGGGCATGGGCCACGGCGAAGGTGGCAAGCCCACCGAAGATGCGCAGGTGGGGCCGGAAGCCGGCATGCAGCACCGCCCAGTCGGAGGGCGGATCGCCAGCGATGATCAGACGGCTGTCGGCCATCGGCTCCATTTCGTCGTCGCCGCGGCTCCTACTGCCAGCCTCTGCCGCCGATTCAGGCGCTGGCGGAGCAACTTGGGCAGGGCGGGTGCCGATGGAAGCGTCGTCGTCCTCCTCGGGTGGCGATGCGCCAGCGGCTGCGGCCTGGAGGACGATGGTGGAGGCAAGGATGACGGACAAGACCGATGGGGTTCTCATGACTCAACTGCAACGCCCCGGGCGCGAAGGTCTTACACAGAATCCGCCGAGCGCTACCTGCCGGAAGCCGGGCGCCTAGCGCTCACTCCACCGCAGGAATGTCGATCCGCCCCTCGGCGGCGGCCTCGATCTCGCTACGCTCGTAGAGCATCTTGCGGTACTCGCCGTCGGTCCACCCCGTCATGGCATCGTCGAAATGGGGGCTTTCTCGGTCCGCCACGTTGCCTAGCGGGAAGTTGGCGTAAGACTCGGGCAGGCCCTTGGCGTCGAAGGACATGACCTGGCGCTCGATGGGGCCCCAGTGGGAGACCCATTGGTCCAGAATCTCGCCGTCTTCGCGGAAGGTGTTCTGGGACACGTTAATCGTGCTCTCGCCGCCATCAGTCGGCGTGCTCATCAGCTCGACCCCTCGACCGAAGGCGTGACTCATGCTCGACACCTTCATGTCCCTGAGCCGGTAGCCTGACGGGTCGACACCGCCGAACCGCTCGGTCAAGAAGGCCGCCGTTGCAGCCAGGGCATCGAGGACGATGCGGTCCCTGCCCTCTTGCATGACATCGTCGCCCTTGGGGTACTGACCGGTAAGGGTGAGCATGCCGATCTTGAGCAGGTACATCGGGGCGGCGGTCAGCACGAGCTCGAAGAGGATCGGGCTCAGATCGTCTTCCATCACCCCTGCCGTCACTAGATGAGCGAAGGCGTGGAACGCGAGGGCGCCGCTCGAGTCGCGGTGCATGTTGCGATCCCAGTCGACCGTGAGCAGCTGAACCAGGATGGCGAGGTCCTCCCGGTCAACGAACTCGGCCAGGTCGGGATCGATGTCCACCTCGTCATAGGCCTCAACGATCACCGGGATGAGATCGTCGGCCAGATTGGAGTGAGCATCCATCTGCAGAGTCTGCATGTCCGCCGGCGTGATCTTCCCTTCCGAGATCAGACGCTCGACCTCGGCCTCGATGCGCGCGGCCCGCCAGCCAGGCACGAAGATGGCCCCGTAGTAGAAAGGATCGTTGTCCACCTGACCATCGGCAGTGAACCCGAAGGGATCGTTGTTGGCCGTCACGATCCACCCCCGCTGCTCTGCACGAGTATGGGGCAGCCTATCGGGTGACAGCATCGTTCCGGTCCAGAGCGACTCGGGGTCGTCCCCATCCATCGTCCAGAACGGCTCCGTTCCCTCCCGGATGGCATTGCGCTCAGGGACGTCGACCCCGACGCGGTAGGCGATCCCTGAGGCATCAGCGGCCACGAAATTGTAGGTCATCTCGTTCATGCGCAGCACGGCTTGCTCGAACTCGTCGAGCGACTGGACACGCATCAGCTCTCGGAAGTAACGCGCCGGCCGTGCCTTGAAGCCAGTCCAGCCCACCAATAGGTGCTTACCGGCGCCGGCGATGGGCAACGGTGAGCCGACCAGGGTCGACGGCATGATGACGCCATAGCCAGGGACGTCGACGACGTAGATCACCTCAGCGTCATCGTCCCGGATCTTGATGGTCTCTTCTCGCTCGACCGTATCGACCAGCTCGACGGCCCACAGGTCCATGACATCGGCCACCGCCGAGGTCGGCGTCCAGGCCACCTTTCGGTTGTGTCCCGCGAAGAGGCCAGGTGCACCGGCGAAGCCGAAACCAGTGACGTCGAAGGTCCCACCGCCATCCATACTGTTGAGGTGGATCGCATAGGTGATGCCCGAGAAGTCGTATCCTAGATGAGGATCGCCCGCGATGATGGGCGTGCCGCTCTCGGTGTGCCGACCATCGACCGCCCAGTTGTTACTCCCCACCGGTTTGATGTGGTTGAGCCGCGACAAAGACTGGAAGGCCACCTCATGGGCTGGGCTGATGACCGGCGGCGGCGTCAGGCAGGCGAGCCGGCTCGCGCCGCTCGAGCTGTGATTCGGTGACCGAGCGGCCGCGGCACCTGGGTTGTCCTCAACCGGCAAGGTGTAGGTCGTCCGCGCCGGCTGGAACAGATTGACGGCTGCCAGCGCGTCAGGCGCGAGCTGGGTCACGAAAGTCACGAAAACCTCGTAGAGGATCGTCTGGTCCAAACCAAAGCCAGCCATCTTCTGGACCACGTAGGGATCGACCGGATCCCATGGCTCGGGTTGGTAGTCGAGATCGTCGGGCCCGAAGCCGAAGGGCAACGGCACTTCACCGGCGTTGACCTCGGCAATCCGCTTGTTGATCCCCGCCACCCAGGCGCTCGTCAGCTGGTAATGCTCTGGCTCCTGCTGCTCCATCAGCTCGGCGTCCAGCTTGCCCCAGTGCTGCCAGTTGAAGATGCGGGCGAAGCGGTCGTCAGTGAGCGAATCGGCGCCCGCCGAGCCGTGCCCAAAGGCGCCCAAGACCTCGGACAGCCGTCCGTAGGCAAAGCGCCGAAACATGTCGAGCTGAAGCAGCCGATCGCTGGCCGTTTGGTAGCCGTAGGCGAAGAACAAGTCCTCGTCGTTCTGGGCATAGATGTGAGAGACGCCCCGGTCGTCGATCAGGATCTCGACCGGCGCCGTCGGCAAGCGCAGCCCCGGGTCGACGACCAGCTCGTCCGGTCCCGCGCAGGCGGGGCACAGACAGGCGAGTAGCAGCAGGACCGTGCCGAAACCGACGGAGCGCATCGTCATGAGATCTTCTCCAACAGAGACTAGCGGGGAGCTTGGCACCGCAGGATGGCGGCCAGGCTACATGGGCAGCGTGGCCCGCACTTCAGCGCAACTCGCACCGTCACTCACCTGGGTCATTTCGTAGCGGGCCTCGCCGATGATGTAGTCGTTCCGGTTGTGGTCGATGAAGTTGACTTGGCCGACACTGCAGGGGCCGCCACCTTCGACCACGCAGCCGACCACGTGGCTGTCGAAGTGATGCACGATCACATCCCCTTTGGCGCTGGTGCAGGTGTCACGCTTACCCTGGAGCTCGAACACCGTCCGGGTCGCCAGGTGCAGCTCCGAGGCCTTGGGGCCGTTGGGAAATATGTCCAGCGGCGGTGGGCCAAAGCCCTCACCGACCGCCGGGTAAGCCGTAGTACCTGGCCACCCGCTCTGGTCGACGTCGACCGTGTTGAGCTCCTGCCAGGTAGCGGGCCACAGATCGTTCAGCGGATCGTTCATGAGCACACCCAAGGCCTGACCGGAGGGATCCATGGTGATCGTGGCGCCGATGTTCGACCCGCTGACGGTGCCATGTGCCGGATTGGTGGGAATCAACCCGCTATCCCACAGAGAATCAGGGATGATGGGCTGCACCTTGGCGCCACCCAAGAGGGCGTTTGCCTGGACAGGCGGCACGTAGCTGCCGCAGGGCGCGACCACACCAGTGACCTCGTTACCGTCGAAGGTCAGGTCCGACTTGATCCAGATGACGAGCTCTCCCGCGCCGCCGAGCACCCCGATGGTGGCGTCCCAGGTGAGGTCGACCGTGATCTTGGTGGCGCTCGTGCCCGTGGCCTGGGTGGGACAGTCGGCCTCAGAGGAGCCGGAGGATGAGCCGCTGCTGCTGCCCGTGTCATCGTCATCGTCATCGTCGTCGACAGCGCCCGGGCCATCAGCGCCCTGACCATCAATGCCAGGGCCATCAGCGCCGCAGCCACCAGCCAAGGCGAAGGCCGCAATGGTCGCGATGCCGAGTTTGACGAGCTTGCGTGGGGAATTGAGCTTCATGGCGAGCCTCCGAGGCAGATCAGATCTCAGCGTCAAGCCAGCGGGCACAGACGTCGCTGGTACTGACGGGTTGTTGGCCGGGTGACCAGTCAAGTAGCTCGGGGAGCGTCTCGAAGGGCCGGTCAGATGGCCCCCTGAGAGAGCACAGAGCGTGCCAATAAAAACATAGCTTGTTGCATCGGAGTCAAAATCAGGCTCCTCCAAGACCATCGATGGTCTTGCCCTGGAAAATCAGGCCGGTCGGCCGGTTCGATACCAAGATCGGCGGGTCACTCCCTTCGCAGATCGCCGCTTGTGCATGGACGATTGACGATCCGGACAGACCACTGAAGTGGTCAGCCAGTGATCCGCGGTGGCTGCTCTTGCGCCCATTGGCACGAACGGCTGAGCATCAAACCGCCGAAGTGCCCCTCAACCGCCTCGCAGCCTGGGTGGCTCGGTTGACGGCCGCCCTGTCACGGCCTACCTCGTACCATGTGACCGTTCAGGGGCAGGTCATCGCCGACCGCTACCAGCTCGAGCGAGAAATCGGCAAGGGCGCCATGGGATCGGTGTGGCTCTCGAAGCACCTCACCCTGGGCACGTCCGTGGCGGTGAAGCTCATCGCCGTAGAGGCTGCCCGGGTCACCGATTCTCTTGCGCGGTTCGCCCGGGAGGCCCAACTGGCGGCCCGTATCCGAAGCCGGCACGTGGTCCAGGTGCTCGACCATGGCCACCACAACGACCTTCCCTACATCGTCATGGAGTACCTGGAAGGGGAAAGCCTGCGCGCCCGCCTCGACACGGCGGGCCGACTGGACCAGACCGAGACGACGACCATCATTCGCCACGTAGCGCGAGCGCTCACCCATGCCCATGGCGTCGGCCTGGTGCACCGTGACATCAAGCCCGAAAACGTCTTCATCTCCGCCGGAGAAGACGAGGGCGAGAAGGTCTACAAGGTGCTCGATTTCGGAGTGGCCAAGGTGACCGACGAGCTCGCCCATTGCGGCGTCGATCCGACGCGCACCGGCGCGATGTTGGGCACTCCCTATTATCTCAGCCCAGAGCAAGCTCGGGGGCTCAAAACCCTCGATTTCCGCTCCGACCTCTGGGCGCTTGGCGTGCTCGCCTTCGAATGCCTGGCTGGCAAGCTCCCCTTCGCAGCCCCTGCGCTCGGTCCCCTGATCGCCCAGATCACCATGGCGCCCATCCCGGTGCTCTCTGCAGCCGCCCCTGATGCCGGCATCACACCGCAACTTGACGATTGGATGAGTCGGGCGCTGTGCCGGGACCCGAACGGGCGCTTCGGATCGGCAAAAGAGATGGCTCAGGCTTTCGCCACGGCCATGGGCGTGAGCGCCAGCATGCCTCCTGGGCAGGACTCGACCGTGATGCCGGCACCGGTCATCCCCGGCGTAGGCTTCTCGAGCCACAACAGCGTGAACGGGGCGGCGGCTGTCCTCACCGAATCAGGAAACGAGCAGCCGGTGGCCGACGACTTGGCGAAGACGGCCATGCTCCAAGACGGCTCAGACCTGAACGCAACGGTAGCGTTGCCGGACGGCTATGATTCGCGCCGCCCCACGGGACAGCAATGGACTGAGGCGGCGCCACTCGCCACCGGCGCGACCGCTGAGGGACCTGCGACCGCCGCTGCCAAAACGGGCGCTGCCGAAACGGGCGCCGCCGAAGCGACGCCGGGCAAGCCGCGCAACATCGACTCACTGATCCGGGAGCCCTGGCCCGACGCCTCGGTGCCGGTGAACTCGAACAAGGTCCCGATCATCGTGGCCGCCATTGCCGGCCTATTGGCGCTAGGCGGCACAGCAGCCTATTTCCTACTGGGCGACGAGCCCGAAGAATCGAGCCCCACCACGACGGCAGCCCCAGCCTCCACGGCTGCGCCCAGCGAGCCGGCGGTAGACGACAGCGCCGCACCTACCACCAGCGGCCTGTCGCCCGATCCCAGCGCCAGCGGCACCGACGCCACGACCACGGCAACGGCGACACCGACCACTACCGCCCCGCCGACGACGACAGCAACCTCGGTCAAGCCGGTGCCGACGGCCCCGCCGCCCCCCGCCGGCACCTGGAAGCACCGCAAGACCCTGTGACCTCTGGCCGCTAGCTCCGGGCCAAGGTTGTCGCTCCCCCGATCGAACGGCTAAGCTCTCGATGTCTGATTGGGCGGCTCAGGCCGTCGCTAGGACGTCACCATGCCACGCTTGCTCCCCATTCTGCTGCTGGGCTGCACCCTTGGGCTGTGCGCCTCACCGGTCACGGCGCAACCGGACCCACCTGCCAAGCCCGTCGAGATCTCCGACGCAGCTCGTCACCAGTTCAGTATCGGTGTTGGCCTGCTCGATGATCCGGCAGGCCCTCGCTACCAGGAAGCCTACGAGGCGTTCCACCGGGCCTATGCCGACTCACCGACAGCGAAGATCCTGAGCAACATCGGGCTCTGCGCGATGATGCTGGAGCGGGATGGGGAGGCGATCGAGTCCTTCGGTCGCTACCTCGCCGAGGTCGCCGGGATCGACCCGCGAGAGCGCAGCAAGCTGGAGCAGGACCTGAAGACGCTCGGAGCGCGGGTGGCTCATATCGAGCTGCAGATCTCGCCGGCCAAGTCCACAGTAACCGATCAGCGGACCCCGCTCAGCGGCGATCTGATCAGCAACCGGTATCACGTCACCGAGGGCACGCTCCATCTCGGGATCCACGCAGGCGTGCATCGCATTGAAGTGACCGCCGAAGACCACGAGCTATCGGTCTGGGAGATCGAGATTGAGCCTGGCAAGGGGCAAGAGCGGACCATCACCTTGAAGAAGAAGGGGGGTGAGCCGCCGCCCCCGTCTCCACCCACGACCGCGCCCCCTCCCACGCCACCGCCGACATCGCCTCCCGACCCGATCGGAGCCGACAGCGGAGGCATCTCGACTGGCGCCGTGGTCGGCCTGGTGGTCACCGGCGCGCTCGCCATCGGCGCTGGCGTGGTGGGCGGCTTGGCGCTCAACACCAAGGCCGACTACGAGTCCTATGAGACAGGCGGCAATCGCGAAGACGCCGAGGCCGCGCGCAGCACCGGGGAGGCACTCAACATCGTGACCGATGTGCTGATCGGCAGCGCCGTGCTCTCTGCCGGCGTGACCACCGTGCTGCTCATCATCGGCTCGGGAGACGACCCACCGGAGGCCACGGCAGCGGGTCGCTTCCGAATCGTGCCGACCGTCGGACGCCATGGTGTTGGAGCGGTGCTGGAAGCTAGCTTCTGAGTCTTGGGACTCCTCCACGGCCAGCAGCCTTGCGGCTCAGCATGGGCGGCTCAGCAGGATAGCTCGCACTTCTGGACGGCACAGATGGCGTAGAGGTTGAACTCCGCCACGCCGCCAGCGTAGGTGTCCATGCACCCATCGACACAAGTCGCATCGCCCTCGCAGCCGCCAACGCACCCTTCCAGCAAGAAACACTCACCGTTGGAATAGCAAGCCTGGTGGGAGTTACTGCATTGCTCGGCGATGCAAGCCGAGCAGGCGTCGATGGGACCGCACTCATTGGCGGCAGGACATTGGGCATAGATGCAAGACATCCGCGGGCCGAAGAGGTGCATGCCCGCAGCAT
>JAUVCD010000895.1 GCA_030590865.1 Myxococcales bacterium
CGCGCTGTCGCGCACCGAACGGGTCAAGCAGTGCTCGACCACCACGCCGTCGGCGTTGCCTTCAGCGGTCCCAGGATTGCGCCCGCGACTGGGTTTCAGCCCGAACAGACCGCAGCACGATGCGGGAATGCGGATCGATCCGCCCCCATCGTTGCCATGAGCCAGCGGCACCATGCCAGCGGCGACTGCAGCGCCAGAACCGCCACTCGATCCCCCCGGCGAATGAGCCTCGTTCCAGGGATTGTTCGTCGGACCATAGGCTTCCGGCTCGGTGACCGGCAGCAGCCCAAACTCACAGGCATTGGTCTTGCCCAGGATGATGGCTCCGGCCTGTTCGGTGCGCTCGACCACCGGATGGGATTCGGTGGGGACATGCTGAGCCTTTCGCAGAAACTTGGAGCCCAGGGTGAGCGGCGTGCCCGCGTGCATCACCATGTCTTTGAGGAGATAGGGCACCCCTGCAAAGGGACCGTCAGGCAAGGGCCCCTGCGCCGCCGCCCGTGCCTCGTCGTAGAGCTTGTAGATGACGGCGTTCAACCGCGGGTTGACTCGCTCGATGCGATCGATAGCAGCGTCCACCAACTCACGAGGCTGAACCTCCTTCCGCGCCACCAGCTCGGCCAGCCCCAACCCATCGTATTTCGTGTACTCAGCAAAGGTCATCCAGCTCACCTAGGTTGGCTCTCAGATTGTCCCAGCGAAGCAGTCTAGCTCGCCCGAACCAAGCTCGGCAACGGGGCTCGCAACACGCTGAGAGCACTGCACCTTTCTCTGGTGCAGCCACAATCGAGGGAACTCCACAGCACTCAGCCTCGCAACAGCCCTCACCCCCCCCGCCTGCGCCCCGGATTATAAAACGAGTGGCCGCGGACGTTGGCGTCGATACGCAAGGGGTGTTGCAATGGTGGCAGGACCCGCTGCTCGCAGGCCTCTTGTAGACAGAGTCGGCAGGTCGAGCCGATGGGGATCGCGGCCGCGCGGTTGTCCAGATCCACTTGATCGGCATAGACCAGCGCACCAGCGTGCTCGACGGCGCAACCCACCGTGACCGCCTGAACGCTGCGCGGTACGTGGTAGCCCCGCGCGGCTCGCTCTACGGTACGAGCAAGGGAGAAGTAGAGCTGCCCTTCCGCCGTTCGGGCGAGCTGGACGACGATGCGGTCGGTCGTCGTGGGCCCCGGTCGAGGCGAGCCCGACGTCGCGTCGAGCTCAGCGGATGTAGACCACCGACGAGCCCGCGGAGGAGGGCAAGCCGGGACCGTACTGCCCGTTTGCTTCCCAGTTGCCCATCCAGGTCCCGGGCATGTCTCCGTCGCCGTTGCAGTACGCCACAGGTACGCCGATGTTCCAGATCGACAGCCCCGCCGTGTCGCTGCTGAAGTCGTTGTGGTTTGAGTAGGCGAAGAACTGCGACAGATAGACGGTCGCGCCCGACGTGGTGTTGACGATGTTCGTGTAGGTCCCCGTCTCGAGTCCGACGCAGGCCACATTGGAGGTGTAGGCGAGATTCAGGCTCGCCAGGGTGGGGTAGGTGTAAGCACCAGCGTACTCGTAGCTGTCGAGGTTGTCGTAGGTGGCCTTCAGCGTGTTGACCGACTGTCCCTTGGCGAACTCCGTGGAGACGTCGAACAGCGCCAACAGCCGGTTGGAGGGCACGCCCGAGCCACGTGTGCAGTTGAGCGTCGGACACTGGGCGTGACCTGGGTACGGGGGGCCGTAGGGGGAAACGCTCGCGTCAGCAGCCCAAGCCAGCAGAGTCCAGCCGCCACCGGCGCTGGTCATGTCGCAGTACACGTTGAACGGCGCAGTGCCGCCCACGCCATCCGGATCGATCCAGTACACGCCGTCCGCGGGCGCGACCGTGTTGAACAGGTCCAGACAGCTGGCGTAGCTGAGCAGCGGCGCGCACAAGCCGTTGACGCAGGCCTCGTTGCCCGCACACGACGTGGAGCAGTTGCCGCAGTAGTTGGGGGCGTTGTTCGTGTTCACGCACGTGCCGTTACAGTCCACGGTCGGCGGCGGGCAGCTGAGCACGCAGCTGCCGCCCGTGCAGTCCTCCGCGGGCTGGCAGGTCACCCCGGCGTTGTTGCCCTGGCAGTCGCCCGTGGCGCCGCAGTGGGTGTCGTTCGTCTGCGGGTCGATGCAGGTGCCGTTGCAGTCGATGAAACCCGTCTGGCAGCTGAGGCCGCAGGTGCCGCCCGAGCAGATCTCACCGGGCTGGCACACGGTGCCGGCGTTGCCGCCCTGGCAGTCGCCGGTGGCGCCGCAGAAGGCATTGCTAGTCTGCGGGTCGATGCAGGTGCCGTTGCAGTCGATGAGGCCGGTCTGGCAGCTGAGGCCACAGGTGCCGCCGGAGCAGAGCTCGCCGGACTGGCACTGGGTGCCGGCGTTGCCGCCCTGGCAGTCGCCGGTGGCGCCGCAGAAGGCATTGCTGGTCTGCGGGTCGACACAGACGCCATTGCAGTCGATGGTGCCGCCACCGCACTGCAGGCCACAGGTGCCCCCCGAGCAGACCTCGCCGGTACTGCACGCGTTTCCACAGCCGCCACAGTGGGCCGGGTCGACGTTGGTGTCGATGCACAGGCCACCACACTCGGTGGTGCCGCCGACGCATTCGGTCGCGCAGGTGCCCGCCGAGCAGACCTCGCCGGTGCCGCAGGCGTTGCCGCAGCTACCGCAGTTGGCCGGGTCGACGTTGGTGTCGACGCACAGCCCGCCGCACTCGGTGGTGCCGCCGCCGCACTGGGTCGCGCAGGTACCGACGGAGCAGACCTCCCCGCCTGCGCAGGCCGTGCCGCAGGCGCCGCAGTTGGCCGGGTCGACGTTGGTGTCGACGCAGGTGCCGTCGCAGTCGGTGAGATTGCCGCAGATCGTCCCGGAGCTCGAACTGCTCGATGATGAAGAGGTGTCTGACGTATCGTCGTCACACGCCGCAAAAAATGCCAAGGCCAGCCCGACGGTGGCTGCCCCTGCAACGAGTCCAAGTTTACTGCGTCTCATGGTTCTCCAGGTGCTTCTTGTCGTTCGCAAGATTGCGACAGGCTCTGACTAGTTAGGGCGGCGGGTCATGTCAACGCGGCCCGTCGGCGGGGGGGGGAAGGGGGCTCGC
>JAUVCD010000873.1 GCA_030590865.1 Myxococcales bacterium
CCAAAGAACTGTTCGAGCGAGCCTGTGAAGGCGAAGAACCCTTCGGTTGCACCAAGCTGGGTCAGCTCTTCATGGGTGGCGACGGCGTGGCTCGGGACGTGGGTCGGGCCCGGGAGCTGTTCGACAAGGGATGCAAGCTGGGTGGGTTGGTCGCCTGTCGGTCCCTCGGCTATCTCTACGATAGCGGCGTTGCGGTGAAGGAAGAGCCAGCGCGGGCGGCCCAGCTGTACCGTCGCGCTTGCGACGGCGGGGATGTGACTGGCTGCACCAATCTCGGGGTGCTGCACAGCACCGGTCGCGGAGTGGAGAGGGACCTGTCCAAGGCTGCCGGTCTCTATCGCCGCGCTTGTGACCTTGGCGGTGGCGGTGGCTGTACCAACCTCGGCGTGTTGCTCGGGCAAGGGGTCGGGGTAGCGCGAGATCTGAAAAAGGCCGCCGAACTTTATGGGAAAGGCTGCTCGCTCGGCTATCCCGTGGCGTGCACCAACCTCGGAGCGCTCTATGTAGGTGGCCACGGGGTGAGCCGCGATCGGGGCAGGGCGGCGGCGCTCTTCGGGCAGTCTTGCAAGGCCGACTATGCCGCCGGTTGCTCCAACCTGGCGGTGATGCTGCTCCATGGCCTAGGGGTGAGCAAAGACGAGGCTCGGGCCGTCGAGTTGCTCGACCGGGCCTGCGGGGCCGGCGACCCGAAGGGATGCAGCAACCTGGGCGTTGTCTACGACGAGGGCACGGTCGTGGCTCAGGATGCAGCCCGAGCCGTTGGGCTTTTCAAACGGGCTTGTGGTGGCGGTGACCCTTCAGCCTGCACCAACCTGGGCGCAATGCTGGCCCTCGGCAGGGGGAGCGCCAAAGATCTGAAGGGGGCCGCCGTGGCGCTTGGGCGGGGTTGTGACGGAGGCCATCCCATGGGCTGCACCGAGCTGGCCAAGCTGCACCGAAGCGGTGCTCTGGGCAAGAGCGATCCGGTGCTCCTGCGCGACTTGCTCGACCGCGGATGCCGTGGCGGTGACGACCGTGCATGTGGTCTGCTCAATCAACTCGGTGAGGCGCCGTGAGGGTGCTTCTGCCGGTGGCGGCTGCGAGGTTATCGTGGCAGGACCGCTCAGCCTAGGACAGGGACGGGATGCAAGCGCCTGAGAGCAACAAGGGCCCCACGACCTTCGACGAGCTATTGGGGTTCATCGCCCAGGAAGGGCTCATCGACGCGACTCAAGCCCAGGACTTGTTCGACCAGCAGGACCGGGCACTGGCGACCTTGGTCCGGGAGCGACGGCTCGCCAAAGGCCTGCCGCCAGGGTCGGAAAAACAGATCGCTCAAGCCATCACCCCTATCGAGCTGTTCCTCAGCTTTGGGGTCAAAGATCGTCGTGGCGAGCCCATCAAAGAGGACGCGGTCACCGAGATCTATGCCAAGCACATCGGCCTGCCCTACGAGAAGCTCGACCCGCTGAAGCTGGACGCCGAGTTCATCACCTCTGCATTCAGCAAGCCCTTTGCGCGGCAGCACAACCTGCTGGCCATCGAGGATACCGGCGCCACGCTGAAGGTAGCGACCTACAATCCCTTCGACACTTGGGCGCTCGAGTCGGTCGAGCGGGTGGCCGGCAAGAAGCTGCAGCTCGTCATCGCTAGCAAGGGCGATATTCAGCGCCTGATTACCGAGTTCTACGGCTTTCGCACCTCGGTAAAGCGAGCGGAGAGCAAGCTGAGCGAGGGGGTCGACCTGGGCAACCTCGAGCAGTTCGTTCGGATGAAAACCGAGCGGGAGATCGAGTCCTCGGACGAGCACGTCATCCACGCCGTCGAGTATTTGTTCAGCTACGCCTTCCAACAGCGAGCCTCGGACATTCACGTTGAGCCGAAGCGCAGCGAGAGCATCGTGCGTTTCCGAATCGACGGCTCGCTCCACGAGGTCAACCGGTTGCCCAAGGTGGTGCACAGGGCCGTCATCAACCGCCTCAAGAACCTGTCGCGCCTGGATATTGGCGAGAAGCGGCGGCCTCAGGATGGGCGCATCAGGACCGAATACGAAGGTAAGCCTGTCGAGATCCGTGTCTCTACCTTGCCGGTGGCCTTTGGCGAGAAGGTGGTGCTGCGCATCTTCGATCCCGACATCGTCCACGACGATCTCAAGCAGCTGGGCTTTTTTTCGCGGGAGCTCGAGATATTCGAGCGACTGATCATGCAGCCCAACGGCATCGTGTTGGTGACTGGACCGACCGGTTCGGGCAAGACCACCACGCTCTACACGGTGCTGCGCAAACGGGCGACTGACGACGTCAACATCACCACCATCGAAGACCCGATCGAGATGGTCTTCGAGCGAATCAACCAGACGGCCGTCAATCCGGCTGTCGAGCTCGGCTTCGCCGAGTCGTTACGTACGCTTCTGCGCCAGGATCCGGACATCATCATGGTGGGAGAGATTCGCGATCTGGACACCGCTCGCCATGCCATCCAGGCGTCCCTCACCGGTCACCTGGTCTTCTCGACCTTGCACACCAACGACGCGGCCAGCGGCATCACCCGCCTGCTGGACTTGGGTGCCGAGAACTTCCTGTTAGCGTCGACGCTGAGCGGACTGTTGGCCCAGCGTTTGGTCAAGAAGGTGTGCCCTGACTGTGCGGTGGAGCGGGTGCTCAGCGCCGAGGAGATCGCCACGCTGGGGGATTCGCTACCGGCCGACCGGGCCGAGCAGATTGTGTCGCTCCACGGTACGGGTTGTGTCGAGTGTCGGCAGTCGGGCTATCGGGGGCGCAGCGCCATCTATGAGATGATCGAGGTCACCGATTCGATCCGAAAGCTGATTGCAGGCCGTGCCGACGCTGGAACGATCAAGACCCAGGCGCGGCAAGAAGGCATGGTGACCCTTCGTGAGGCGGCGGTGCGTAAAATGATCGAGCGGGTGACGAGCTTCGAGCAGGTGGTCGCCGTGACGCGAGTCGATTAGCTGGCCCATCAGCTGGCCCATCAGGTCGATCTCGAACTCGCTGTGCCCCGCTGCGACCACCCAATGTCTTGCGAGGGTGGTGGCGGCGGGGCACAGCGGGTTCGAGCCTGGCTCGACGTCTGGGCCGCGCATTCAGTTACTTCTGAGGGCCTTTTGGAAAAAGGCCCACCCCCAGCGCCAGAGGCGCTGGGGGCCCCACCCAAAAAGGGCTTCGCGTTGTTCTGTTGTGAAACGTTGCGCCGGGGCGTGGCTGGTGTCGAAGGGGGCCGGGTGG
>JAUVCD010000547.1 GCA_030590865.1 Myxococcales bacterium
CCGTTCGAACGGCTCGAACAAGCTGCGGTCGGGCCGGACCGCCTGCTCGGTAAGCCAGCGATCGATGATCCACTTGGGGAAGCGCAGCAGGCTGCCCACTTTGGTGAAGGGGATCTGGCGGTACTCGACTTTCTTGTAGACGGTGCTCTCAGCAATCCCGAGATAGATAGCGAGCTGTTTGGCGTTCATCACCTCCTTGGTCATGGGTCCTCCTCAGGGGTTGAGCGTGTCTCGCATGCGCTTGCCGGCGCGGAAGCGCGCGTGGCGGCTGGCGGGGATCGAGACCGGCTCGCCCGTACTCGGGTTGCGGCCGACACGGGCGGGCAGATCGACCGTGCGGAAGACGCCGAAGTTGCGCAGCTCAATGCGGCCATCCTCTTCGAGGGCATCGATGAGCTGCTCGAGGAAGTGATCGATGACGTTGTCGATGTGCACCTTGGGGTAGCCGGTGGCGACGGCGATGCGGTTGACGAAGCCCCGCTTGGTCATGATCAAGCCTCGATGTCAGCACGCACCAGGTTGAGCAGCTCGGTGAAGGCCTCGTTGGTGATCCCGTCGATGGCGGAGTAGATGGTCTCGGGGGCGAGCAGGGCCGGGCCCTCGATCTGCAGGAAGGTGGCGTAGGCGGCCTGGACGTCCCGGTCCATCAGCGTGTTGCGGTCGTCCTCGATGGCGAGCGCTTTGGCTGCGTCGGCGATCTGCTCCGCGGCTTTGGTTAGCAGGTGGACCAGGACATCGGTGGCGTCCTCGGAGATGCGCTGTCTCGCAGCGACCTCCCCCCATTTTCGCATATCAAGCGATTCTGGTAATCACCTGCCGGACGCGACATAGGGCGTTTATGCGGCCTATACTCCGAGATGAACTGGCCTTGCCAGAGCAGCGTGAAGTTGCGATTCCAAAGCCGTCCGGGAGCGCGAGCTTCTGCCGACGCTAGTTCCCTGGTCCGAGCGGCGTCTTCGGCGCTTGTCGCGTTCGGCATGCTATCAACAGAGCTTAGAGTGGACGAGGAGACTGGCGTCAAACATCAGCTTCCTCCGGCTGATCAGGCGGGGGAGAGGGGCCGGGGGTGAGGTCTCGAGCGGCAGCCCCGGGTGCTGTCGTGGCTGTGTGGTCCGCCCTAGGATCATTATCGGTAGCCGTACCCACAGGGCTTGCCTGCAGCGGCGCCTATCGCGTGTGACGGCTGCGCACCTCACGGAGCCAGCGAGTCGGGCGATCCCCCTTGAGGGACCGCTCGCCGGCGCACTCGGCCGAGCCCCGCTCGAGATCGCGACAAATCTGCGGCCGCTGGCCGTAGATGGAGCAGACGAACGCACCGGTATCGGGTGAGAGCTCGAGTGCGGCGCAATGCCCGTCGACCATGCGCATGAAGCAGCGGTTGCCGATGAACACGCTCAGGTCGGGTGCACTACGTCCGAGTCGCTCGTAGTCCGCTCCCCAAACCCTGACGAACCCCTCGAGGTCCGAGAAACAGCAGACGCCGCACTCGAGGCACTCGGGCACATGGTCGGCTCGCTCGTGGTCCACGCACCTGCACGCATACTGCAACTGTTAGCGCGCGTGGTGTTTGAGGTGTCTGGGCGCTCCACGGGACATGCTTTTGCACCCGACGCAAAGGCGGCAGTACGGGAGAGGCAAGCCCGGGTGCGGGCAGCGCCGTATCATCTGGGCGTCTTGCTCAACGGCGAAACGGGGGCCGTGCTGGCTACCCGTGTGGTCCACCAGAAGAATCGTGCACTTGCGCCAGCACGCCCCGGGGGGCGACCCGCTTCCGCTGGCGAGTCCAGCAGGGCTTGCCGTCCACGGTGCTGAGGCGTTCCGATCCCCACACCACCGAGGGCGAGGAGACCCTCATGTTCGGCAACGTCATCGCCGCCGTGAAGAACACCATCGTCGGCTGGGCCCGCAGCGCCGTGAAGGCCGTTAGGCGGTTGGCGCGCCCGGCTGGCGCCGTGGCCACGGCTACTGCGGGAATCGCCCGCGACGCCACGAGAAGCCGCCGCGATCGCCGAATCTGAATCCGATCTGTGAGAGGTTCCTCGAGAGCGTCCGGCACGAGTGCTTCGACCACCTCATCATCCTCCAAGAGCAGCATCTCCGACGAGTGCTCAAGGAGTATGTGAGCTATTTCAATGCTTCGCGACCGCACCAGGGAATTGCTCAACGCATCCCAGGTGAGAGCTACGGCGACCGCCCGTTCAACTCCGGCGGGAGAGTCGTGGCTATGCCGGTCCTTGGGGGGCTACACCACGACTACCGGCGGGCAGCGTAGCCGTCCGACGACCCATTTGCGGCACCGGACGACAAGGGTAGCCAGCACGGGTGATATGCTCGCCCATCATGCTGGCTGGCCAACCAACGAGGGCACTCGCAAAAGGTATGGGTTTCGGCCAACAGCACGGCAGCAGCAGCTACCATAGGTAACTGCAATAGAGACTCGGAGCGATGGTCGCGAAGGTCCCGTAGGCCGGCTCCTCGCTGAGGAAGCTCTCCCCTGGAGCACAGGCCACCGCAGTCGTCGCGGCGGTGCAGCCGCTGGTGTCGGAGGCGGGACGGACGTCTCCGACACCGTGCTCCGGTCCGGTCAGGGTGAAGATGGGCACGGCGGCACTGACACCGATGCCGAAGCCACTCAAGCGCAAGCCGAAGCGCGCTTCGGGCAGGACGAACAGGTTGACGGCGGTGGCGGTTGCGCCAGAATCGGTGACGGCGACCGGAACGCTACCGTCAGCGGAAGACAGGTCACCCGCCGCTTCGGTGCTGACCCGGCTCATGTGGGCGCCGACCAACACGTGGGCGGCCAGCTCGAACAGCTCACTGAAGGTGTAGCGATAACCCAGGCCCGCGCCGCCAAAGGGACCGGAAAAAGACAATCGCTGGGACAGGTCGTACTGGGTGGTGACCGGGTCTGCGCCAGGTTGATAGGTCTCGGGCACGGTGCGGTCGAGGGTCTTCTGCAGCCAAATGTAGCCCGCCCCGATCTCGATCGACAAGCCGATGGGGAACTCGTAGCCCGCGCGGGCGCCGGCGAGAAAACCGGCGGCGAAGGGGTTGCTGCCGCAGGAGCCTTCCGAGCAGCTGTCCTCGGCCCCGCTGCCCATGGTGGGCGCGAGCGCCGCCCCGGCCAGGGCATCGATCCAGACCCGGCCCGACGCTGCGACCCCCCAACGGGGATGGTCCTCGTCCACCTCCAGGGAGAGCTCCACCCGGCCATCCAGGTCAGCCGTGACCGCCAGGGTGCGTGTGGCGGTGACGTAGCCCTCTTCACGCGCCTCGAGTGGGTGGTCGCCCTGAGGCAACCGTCCCTGCCAGCCCCCCTTGCCGACCATCACCCCGGCGACGAGCAGCGCGGCGCTCGTCGGCTTGGTGCTGATCCGCAGCTCCGGACCCAAGGAGCCGAGCTTCGGGGCGCCCACCACGGTCTGACCGGCAACGATGATCACCCGCCGCGGCGCCGAGCCTTCATCGCCACGGCGCAGGAAGAAGTAATGCTCACCCGGCTCGAGGACTCCCTCCCAGGGGGCCTCGCCGACCGGGGCGCCGTCGACGAAGATCTGCGCACCCTGCAGCGAGGCATCGTCGATCTTCAACCCGCCACCCTCGGTGATGGGCTCGAGCTTGAGAACGACCGCCGCTGTGTCGCCGAGCTCGACGGCGACCACCGCCTCGGCGCTGCGGTAGCCTTTGGCAATGACGGTGACCGTGTGCTCGCCGGGCAGTACCCGTACCGGGTTGAGCAGCGGCAGCTCCCCCCGCGGACGGCCATCGATGACCAGGCTGCCGATGACGTTGGCGCGAACATCCACGGCGCCCACCTTGTTGCGCAGCCCAGCAAGCTCGGCGGTGATGGCCTTCCGTTCTTCATCGCGGAGGGTGTCGCGGAACTCGGTGAGCAACCGCTCGTACATCTCGAGCGCCTCGTCGTAGCGCCCCACCTGCGCCTGGCACACCGCGATGTTCTTGGTGTTGGCGATCTTGGGCACCAGCTTGTGAGACTTGACGTACTTCTCGATGGCCCGCTGGCAATCGCCGGCCTGGCGTAGCTCGTTGCCCTGGAAGAAGAGGCGCTTGGCCGCTTCCATGGTCGCCTCGCTGGGGGCACCATCGGTCGGCGGAGGCGTTGCCTCGGCTCCGTCGGCCAGAGCCTGGGCCGAGCTGTCGCTGCCTTCCGGCGGCTCGGTGGGAGCCTCGTCGTTAGCCCTCGCAGGAGCGCTCGTGGCCGTCGCGACCGTTAGAGCCCCCAGCAGTGCCGCCCGGCGCAACCGGTTAGCCATGGTGGCGCCTCCCGCGACGGTGGCGGCACAGCGCGGCTGCCAACAAACAGCCCAGCAGCCAGGCCGGTCTACCCGGCTTGGGCGGCCCACCCCCCGTTAGGCTGCATCCACCCACCTCCTCGGTCACCGGCAGTGGCACACACTTGCCCGCTGAGTCGCAGATGTGGCCCGTAGTGCAATCGCCAGTGCTCGCGCAGGTATCGAGGCACACGCCACCGAGTCCGCAGCGGTAGACGCCACAATCGGGTTGGATACAGCAGACGGCGTCCACACAGTGACTGCTCGAGCAGATCTCGTCGACCGCGCAAGGCTCGCCGTCGCCCACGATGGACTGGCAGGTTCCGTCGACACAGGCATAGCCTTCGGCACATTCGTCGTTGGTGGCACAGCTGTCGGGACAGGCTGGGCTCAGCCCATCGCAGACGAAGGGTGCGCAGCTGGGACTGCCCGTGCCGCCCGGCGGTAGGGTCGCACAGGTCCCCTGCTCACAGGATTGACATCCTTCGCCACAAGCCTGATCGCAGCATACCCCGTCGGCGCAATAGCCGCTGATGCACTCGGAGGCGTTGCTGCAGCTCTGGCCGTCCGTCTCTTTGCACGTGCCCGCGCCATCGCAGGCCTCGCCGGCGCTGCACTCTCCGTCAGGATCGGCGCCCGCTTCGACGGGGGCGCAGGTGCCGCTCGCCACCCCCGTCGCCGCCAGGGTGCAAGCCTCACAGGGGCCATCGCAGAGGCTCTCGCAGCACACGCCGTCGACGCAGAGGCCTGCGAGACACTCGTCGCCGACCGAGCAGCCTTCGCCCAGCACCTTCCTGCAGGTGCCCGCGCCGTCGCAGAGCAGGCCCGAAGCACAGTCCGTATTCGGATCGGTGTCCGCCGAAATGGGCCCGCACACCCCGTCGGTGCCGCCCGTCGTCGTGGCCAGGCAGCCCAGGCACTCGCTGTCGCAGACCAGATCGCAGCACACCCCATCAACGCAGAAGTCGGTGATGCAGTCGGCTGGCAGCGAGCAGGCCGTGCCGTCGACCAGCTTGCAGCTCCCGGCGCCGTCGCAGGCCTCGTCGGTGCCACATTCGGTGTCCGGATCGGTCCCCGCCAGGATGGCCGAGCACACTCCGTCCGTCACGCCGGTGGTCGAGCTGATGCAGGCAGCGCAAAGCCCCGTGCAGAGCGTGTCGCAACACCGTCCTTCGACGCAGAGCTCGGTGTAGCAGTCGTTCGCCAGGGTGCAGGTGTCGCCCAGCTCGCCGCCGAGTTGGTAGACGTAGGCCGCCCCGGTGCCGGCGTTGGCGCCTCGTGCGCCGACGATGGCGCGATGGTCGCTCAGCGAGACGGTCGCGCCGAAGTAGTCGTCGGTGGCACCATCCGACGCGGTCAGCCTGCTGTCGAAGAGCCAGAGGAACGAAAATTGGGGCTTGCCATAGATGTAGGCGGTACCAGCCTTGAGGCCGAGCTGAGCGTCCCCGTCGGCGCCGATGAGCATGCGATCGTTGCCAAGGGCCAGCGACCGTCCGAAGTACTGGTCGAACGCCGGGTCGTTGGACTGCACAGAGAAGGTGTCTTCGTCCCAGGTCATGCCGCTTCGCTCGAAGACGAGCACCTGGCCGGCCCAAGCCAGTGCCCCGATGGCGCCGGTGGCGAGGCGGTCGCCTGTGATGCCCACGGAGGAGCCCATCTGGAGGTCCGTTGCTGGAGCTCTCGCCTCCAGCTTTTGCTGCTGGGTCCAGAATGGGTTGTTGAACACGAAGACGTAGACCGCCCCAGTGTTGGGCACGGTTGGCAGGTTCACGCCAGGTGCACCCACGGCGATGGTGTCGCCGTCGAGGGCCAGGGAGCGCCCGAAGTCGTCGTTGAGCGCAGCATCTGAAGCCGTGAGCTTGATGGACTGACTCCAGGTGTTGCCCTGCCGCTGGAACACGTAGACCGCGCCCTGCTGCCCATCCCCTTTGGCACCCACCACCAGGCGGTCGCCCTGCAGGGCGACGGCCGCTCCGAAGCGGTCTGCCCCCGTCGGGTTGCTGCCCATCAGCTTCTGTTGCTGGCTCCACACGCCGCCGCTGCGCACGAAGACGTAACAAGCGCCGCTGGCGTGCGTTGGTGCGCAGCTGACGGCCGTATCACCGTCAAGCGCCACGGCGCTACCAAACTCCTCGCCCACCCCGCCATCGCTGGCGAGCAGCTTCTGCTGCTGGGTCCAGAACCCGCCGGAGAACACGAACACGTAGGCTGACCCCGAGGTGCTACCACTGTCGTCGTCGCCGGGCGCCCCGACCAGCGCCGTGTCCCCATCAATGGCAACGGCCGTGCCGAGCTTGTCATATGCGGCTACATCGTTGGAGAGAAGAATCGCCTGCTGTCCCCAGATGATGGGATCGACGCGCAGCGGATAGTGCGCATCCCGATCGT
>JAUVCD010000386.1 GCA_030590865.1 Myxococcales bacterium
GCGGCACTGCAACCTTCACCGTGCCGGCTGGCGGCGCGGTCATTCTGGCGCCTTAGGCTCGGGCGGGAGACCCTTGGGAGCAGCTAGGCGGGCGAGGCGACGATGACGAAGCGACTCGGAGCGGCAGCAGTTTTGACGGTAGTGATCGGCCTAGGTGCCGCGGGTGCGATCACCGGCTGCGCCGACGGAAGCGGCAGCGGTGACGGCCCCACAGGCGGTGGTGGGACGACGACCTCAGGCACTGGTGGCAGCAGCGGGGGTGGCGGTGGCGTGGCCGGCTCGGGTGGTGGTGGCGGCGCCGGTGGCATCGTCATCCAAGACTGCTACCCGGCCGATGGTCCTGGCGCGACCGGCACCGACAGTTGGTCCGATACGCCCCACCTGGCCACCGTCACGATCGATGACGCCGCTAGCTGCAGCCGGACCTACCATCTGTCGACTACCGCGCCGCTCTTGGACAATCTCCCTGACACTCGCACCTTTGGTGAAGAGTCAGGCTCGCCGGTCCTGCGCTCTGGTCACGACATCTTCGATGCCCTTTACGCGCTGGCGCTCGAGGAAGTCAGGGAAGATTCGGTCGACACCATCGTCGATGGTGCCTTCAACGGGGGCCAGCCGATTGCATGCCCACCAGGCGGCTGCTTCGAGACCGGTCGGTTGTGGAAGTACGTCTGGACTCGTGACACCGCTTACGCGGTGTTGCTCGGCCTCGGTGCCGTCGATCCCACCCGGGCTCGCAACTCGCTCGAGTTCAAGACCTCGGAGCGGCGTGCCGGGGGCGATCGGCAAATCGTCCAGGACACCGGCACCGGCGGCAGCTACCCAATCTCTACCGACCGGGTGGTCTGGGCGATGGGCGCCTGGGAGCTGTTGAAGTTTCTCGACGGAGCCGAGCGAAGCGCTTTTCTCGACCTCGCCTACGAGGCCATGGCCAATACCGCCGAGCACGACCGGGTCGTCGTCTTTGATGCGGCCGACGGCCTCTACCGCGGCGAGCAGTCGTTCCTCGACTGGCGCGAGCAGTCCTATCCGGCTTGGGTCGCCAACGACACGGTCCAGATCGGCATGAGCAAAGCACTCAGCACCAATGTCGGCCACTACCACCTGTTGTGGGTGGCCTCTCAGCTGGCGGCGGAGAAAGGCCTGTCGACCGAGAGCACCAAGTACCAGGGTTGGGCCGACGATCTGCGCAGCGCTATCGCCGGGCACTTCTACCTGTCCGGTGAGGGCTTGTTCAGCACCTTCTCCACCACCTTCCTCGACCAGGCGCCGACCCACCAGCACGACCTGCTGGGCTCATCGCTCGCCGTCCTCTTCGATGTGGGCTCGATCCAACAAGGAGCCAGCGTGGTGGCCAGCTACCCGCACCTGCCCAAAGGGGCGGCGGTGATGTGGCCCCAGCAGAAGGACGTCCCCATCTATCACAATCGCGGCATCTGGCCCTTTGTCACTGCGCTGTGGGCGCGAGCCGCCAAACACACCCAGAACGCCGCCGCGGTCAGTCACGCCGCCCGCTCGCTGATCCGTGGCGCCGCCGTCAACCTGTCGAACATGGAGAACTTCGAGGCCGTGACCGGTGCCGCCTACCTCGAAGACGGTGCTTTCTCGGGACCGGTGGTCAACTCTCAGCGCCAGCTCTGGTCGGTGGCTGGCTATGTGTCCCTAGTCCACGACGTCATTTTCGGCATGGAGGCCAGTCAGGAAGGAATCCGTTTCCTGCCCTTCATTCCCAGAGATCTTCGCAACACCCTGCTGGCTGGTGCTGAGCGCATCTCCTTGTCTCGCTTCCCTTACAAGGGCCGGCGTATCTGGATCTTGGTGGACTTGGGCGAGGCGACAACGGCGACCGACGGTGCCCTCGAGGCCACGTCGGTCAGGCTCAATGGGGCCGACGTCGGTCTGGGCTTCATTCCCCCTGGCGAGCTTGCTGACGAGAACCTGATCGAGATCACCCTCGGCCCCGCCAGTGGGGCGACCGACACGATCACCGAGTTGAGCGAAGCGGAAACCACCGATTATCAGAACCTGTTCGCTCCCTTCGCCCCGCTGATCACCAATATCGGCATTCAGAACGACCGCATTGCCATCGACTTCAACGGGCAGGGTGAAACACCGGCGGACATCGAGTTCGACGTGTTTCGCGAGGGGCAGCTGGTGGCTTCTGGTCTGCCAGGCACCACGACGTCTTGGACCGACACGGCCAGCGCCGATCACGCTACGCACAGCTACTGTTACAGCGTGCAAGCACGCTTCGTCAGCTCGGACAACGCATCCCAGCACGCCAAGCCGGTTTGTTACTGGGGTCCTGGCACCAATCGCATTCAGTCTGTCGCTGCCACCAGCTTCGTGAGCAACGGCGGAACCTTGGTCTTCCAGTACAACCAGTGGCACTACCAGGGGTGGGGCGATCCGAGTCACACGCTCACGGTGACGGGCTTCACGCCGACCTTCACCGGGTTGCACTACCTTCAGCTGCTCGCCGGTAACGGTGCCGGTCCCTTCAGCACCGGGATCACCTGTGGCGTCAAGCTGGTGGAAGTGATGGATGGCAACACCACCATTGCCTCCGGCTATCTGGCGATGCCCCACCTGGACACCTGGAATGACTGGCGCGAGTCGTCGCTGCTGCCCGTTTCGCTCGACGCCAACAAGAGCTACACCATCGTCATCGGCGAGGACAGCCAGGCGATCAACATGTCGGAGCTCGACCATTTCAGCACCTATGGCGGTACCGGTGGCACAGCGCGCTTCAACCGCGTGAACATCGCGGAGCTCAAGGTGCTCGCGGTGGACATTCAGTGACCCCGCTCGAGCCAGCGGAGCCAGTCGATCGCGAGCTGGGACCTGACAGTGGGCCCACCATTTCGGCACCTGAGCAGGTGCTCGCCACCCTGGGGCGTTGGGTGGTCGGCGCGGGACGCTATTTGGGTCGGCAATCGGCGGCGGCCTATCGGTCCATCGATCCGGACGTGAGGCGTCACGTCGCCCAGATCCCTCTCCTGAGCTTTTCGTTGCTCGGCGCCCGCAGAGCGTCAGTGGAAGCGTTGCCGCCTGATGGCTATCCACCCCTCGTCTTCGTTCATGGGTTGGGTGGTAGCCGTGGCGATTTTTCGCTCATGTCGACGTACCTGTGGCTGCATGGTCGGCGCCGCAGCTATCGGGTCCACCTCGATGGCGGATTGTCGCTAGAGCGGCTGGCCGAGGCTTTAGCCAAGCTGGTTCGCGAAGTGGTCGAGGTGACCGGCGAGCCCCAGGTCGAGCTAATCGCTCACAGCCTCGGTGGCCTCGTGGTGCGAATTGCGCTCGCCGAGTTTGATCTCTCGGCGACGGTGAAGACGGTGATCACCCTCGGGAGCCCCCACCACGGGACCTATCCGGCGCGCTACGCCGATACCACCGTGACGCGGGAATTGCGGCCGGACAGCGAGCTCATCAAGCGATTGTCGGCGATCCCGTGGCCGACTCAGGTGCATGGCGTCACGTTCTGGAGCAAGAGCGACGTGTTCGTCCTGCCCTCTGAATCGGCGGCTCTCGAGGGGACCGACCAGATCGAGGTTACGCCCTTCACCCACTACAGCTACCTCATCGATCCGCGCAGTTGGGCCCTGGTTCGTAAGGAGCTCGAGCTGGCGACGCCTGCGCATGCTCGCTGAGATTGTGTGAATTGCGGAGCCGGGCTCACAGGCTGGGCTCTGACAGAGTGTTGCGCTTGCCCGCCGCCCATCGACTATGGTGGCACCGTGAGATTGCTTCGAGCTGGGGTTGCTGCTGTGGTTGGGTGGTCCGTCGCGGCCTGCGGCGGTGCGTCTGCGACCGTTGATACGAGCGGTCAAGTTGGTTACGCGGACGATTGGCGGACTAGCGCGCTGTGGCTTCATGCCACCGCCGGGAGTGGTTCGGGCCAAGAGACCGAATGCGAGCACGTGGCTCAGGTCCTCGACGCCGAGCAACGCTGCCAGGGACGCCTCTGTCGTTATGGTCTCGAGCTGGCCGAGGAGTGGCTCGACAAGTGCACGAAGGTCAAGCCGTCGTCAGTGGCTCCGACCAAGCAGCTCCAAGCTCGCTATCGCGACGCGGTGAAGAGTGGGACGAGTGACTGCGCCAAGGAGGTCGAGACGCTGCTTGGCGGGGGTTGCAAGGCTGACACCTGCGCGGCTGACGCCCAACGTTGGGCCACCCGCTGCGGGGAGGCCGAAGCAGGACCGCTCGTCCTTCGGATGGTGCAACGCACCGTCGAGCGCTATGGCGGCGATGACGCGGAGCAGCTCGACATGCGCAGCTGTGACTCGTTGCGTGATGAGCTACGCAAAGGCGCTAGCTGCGAAGACGAGGCCCTGTGCCGCGACCTGTGGTCCCTGGTGAAGCTATACCGCAAGAGCTGCGAGGCCGAGGACAAGCCACCGGACTTGGTCACCGGCATCTATCAGATGGCCATTGCCTTTGGCGCCGATCGTAGCGACGAAGTGGTCAAGGTGTCTGACGAGCCCAAGCTGATTTTTGCGGGCCAGTTTCCGCTGACCCTGGCTGATGGCAAGGGGGCGATCTTGGGCGTTTGTTGGAAACGGCCACAGGAGTCGCCGAGCTACCAGAAGCTGCGCGACGAGTGCCAGAGTGGCACCCTCGATGTAGTGCGGGTCAGGAGCGCCGAAGGTGGAGGGCGCGAACTCCGTTTCGGTAAGGTGACTTTACCCACCGTTCTGTCGCTCACCACGCTGTACCCCTGGGTACGGTTAGTCGATGAGCAGGTTCAGGAGGACGACCGATCCCTCGCAGCGCTGCGTGATGATCTGGCCGCCACCGTGGGGGCGTCAACGGCGGAGGGGGTGCGTAAGCTCTTGGCGCTCGTCAACACTCACGCTCGTTTTCTGGGGCGTTCGATTGATGCGCGAGAGGCCCTTGGGGCACAAGACGCTGCGCTGACACCACTGTTCGAGCAACTGGCGACGATCAAGGTCAACGGCGGCCTGCGGGTACCCTCGATCCCCAATCGCTGGAGCTTGCTGCAACGTGCCAAGACCCGTCCCTTCGCGGATTTGGGCGATGACGCCAGCCTTCAGCTCGGCGCCTTCAGCGCCGCTCATTCCCTGACGCTTGCCAAGACGCTGCCCAAGGCCATGGCGGCCTATCGCAAGCGGCTCGGCCCGTTGGTGGTCATGGTTGAGCGGGGCTTGAAGCCGAGCGCCGCTGACCTGCGAGTCGCCAAGCAGTTCGGTCGCAAGCAGGTCGAGGCCTGCGATGCAGCTCTCGATCAGCTCGTCGAGATCGAGGGCGAGCTGCTGTCGTGTCCTTTCGATGCGAACCGTTGTGGCGCGGAGCAACAGCACGCGCTGGGGGAGCGTTGGGGTCAGGCCCGGGATGCCGTCGACAAGGCTCACCACGGGCTCGATATCGCCCTTGGAGTGCTCAGTGGCATCGACAACAGCTTGGCCACCGAGGCGATCAACGCGGGTTGTGTGCCTCAGTGATCACCGCTGCGACCAGGGCGTGCTGAGCCCAAGCCTTGGCGAGCCGTGAAGGTGGCTTGTCTGCGGCGAATGGCTTCACCACATGGATAAGCAATGGTCCATGGTGCGCTGGGGGACAGTGCCAGGTTTTGGCTAGTTGCCGGCGTCCTTTGGGCTTCCAACCTGTGGGCACGGAACGTGCAAGACTGACGCTGGCACTCACCACCCGCGCGGCGCGACGACTCATCGCGACCCGGGGATCGACGGAACACCATGACCAACGGCCTAGACGCTCGCTCGCGAGCGCTGCCGCTGCCGTGCAGCGCAGCCTCGCCCAGTCCTTCCATTCGCGCACTCCAGACTCCGGACCTGCGGCCTCGCTTCGACACCCTGTCCGGCATGCCGGGCGCGGTCTCGCGACCGAGCGCTGCGGTGCCGCCCCCGCCGCCCAGCGTCCCGCCTCCGTTGCCTGCCGCTGCCCTGGCTGGCCACCTGGACCGCCAGCTTTCGGCGGAGCGTGATGCGCTCACCGACACCGAGTTGCCTACGGTTCAATCGCTCAGATCTTTCGCCCAGACGGTGTTGTCGAAACAACAGACCGAGCCGGCCAAAACGCCGCCTGGCCTCGGTGTCTCACCCCCGGACTCGGGCGACACTTTCGATTCGGATCGACCGAGCAGCCCGCCCACTGTGCGATCGGTGCGCCCTCCTGAGTTGGTGGTCGAGGCCAACCGTTGGTCGCTGCGTGCCCCCCTGGCCATGGTGGCCGCTGCTGTTGCCCTGGCGACGGTGCTCGTCGGCTCGCTGTTCCAGGGGGTGACGAGCTCAGCGACCTCTGCGGCAGCGCTCGGGCCCAGCGCCACGGTGCTTTCGTCCCAGGTCACCGCGATCGCCACGGCGGTCGAGGAGCACATCGCGGCGCGTGCTGAAGCCGCCCAACACCTCGCGGCTCAGCAGTCCGACCAAGGCACCATCGTGGCCTCAGCGTCCAAGCGGAGCTGCCACCTGTGGATTTCCGGCACGCCCTACGGTGCATCCCGCACAGTCCGCGTGTCCGTCCCTGCGGGCGAGCACATCGTGGCCTGTCGCTTATCGTCGGGGCAGACTTTGTTGCGCCGAGTCTACGTCGAGCGCGGCGCGGTCCTTTACGAGTCGTTCTAGGGGATCGCGCCGATCCCTGTCGTCAATCGCTGTCGTCAACCGCTGTCGTCAATCCACGGCGACCGGCTCGTCGCAGCTGAACAGGCGACGGCGATGGTCCTGCCGTGTTAGTGGGTGCGACTCGAGACTAGGCCATGGTCGCCACGCCTAACCCAGAGCCGTTCACGCCGGAGCGCGCCCAGCGCAAGGTGGCGGTCGATCTGCAGTGGGCCGAGCTCGTCGGTGCCATTGCCGCCCATTGTGCCGGCGAGGATGCAGCGGAGCGTATCGCTGGCTGGTGGCCTGCTGCTACCTTGGCCGAAGCTCGAGAGCGCATGCAACGCACCGCCGCAGCGCTGGAGGCGCTGGCCTTGGGGGAGCCGGTGGTGACCCGGGCGGTCCCACGACTGGATCACATTTTCGAGCGTGCCGAGCGGGGCGGGGTGGCCACCTCTGAGGAGCTGCACGCGGTTGCCGAAACGCTCGACGCGGCGCGACGTTTGCGGCGCTACGCGAGCGCCCGACGGCAGGCGGTTCCTTTGCTGTGGGACATCCTCGGTAGCGCCGCGACGCTAGACGACTTGCTGGCCGAGTTGCAGCGGGCCATCGATTCGAGCGGACGGGTCATGGATGGGGCGTCCGGTGCCCTGCGCGATGCGCGCCGGCGAGCGGAGCAGACCCGCCGCGCGCTGTTCGACAAGCTGGGCCAGCTGGCGTCGCGCTACTCGGATGTTCTGCGCGAGCCGCGCCACGTCGAGCGTGATGGTCGTTATGGCCTGCCGGTGCGTGCCGACGCCCACCGTCGTCTAGCGGGCATTGTATTGGGCTCCAGCTCATCCGGTTCCACGCTCTTCATCGAGCCACCGGAGATCACCACGCTCAGCAACCGGCTGAAGATCGCCGAAGGGGACGTGGAGCGCGAGGAGTTGCGCGTGCTGGCGGCGCTCAGCGCCCAGCTCCAAGAGCACCTCGAGCCGCTGCGGGTCGCCCACGAGGCATGTATCGAGGCGGACGTGCTAGCTGCCCTGAGCCGCTGGGCGCAACAGTGTGGCGGCAGCGCGGTCCTGATCGACGATGAGCCTCGCATCGAGTTGCGAGCCATGCGCCACCCGCTGCTGGTTCTCCAGGCCGGTCAAGTCGTTCCGATCGACATGGGTCTTGGGTCCGGGACTGCCCTGGTGATCTCAGGGCCCAACGCCGGTGGCAAAACGGTGGCGCTGAAATGCCTCGGACTGGCGGTGTGGATGGTTCGGTGTGGCATTCCCTTGCCGGTCGACGACGGCACGCGGATCGGATGGTTCGACGAGGTGCTCACCAACATCGGCGATGAGCAATCCATCGAGCGCTCCCTGTCGACCTTCAGCGCCGAGGTGGCCAACCTCGGCACCATCATCGAGCGGGTAGGTCACCAGACGCTGGTGTTGCTCGACGAAGTGGCTGGGGGAACGGATCCAGAAGAAGGATCGGCCCTGGCGGCGGCAGTGCTCGAGGCCTTGGTGGATCGAAACGCTGCGGTCGCAGTGACGACCCATTACGAACGACTGAAGGAGCTCGCCGGTCGGGACGAGCGCTTCATCAACGCATCGGTCGGCTTCGATTTCGACGCGATGGCGCCGACCTTTCAGCTCGTCATGGGGATGCCCGGGGCCTCTAGCGCGCTGGCCGTTGCGGCACGCCATGGCTTGTCCGCCGCGGTGATCGAGTCAGCCCAAGGACGGCTGAGCGAGCCGTCCATCAAGCGCGAGGAGTTGCTCGCCCAGCTGGAGCGAGAACGTCGTGGTCTGGCCGAGGCCAGGGCTACCGCCGAGCAGGAGACGGAAATTGCCCAGACCTTGCGGGCTGAGCTCGAGGTCGAGCGGCGCACGGTGCGAGACAAGGAGCGGCGGCGTCTCGAAGGGGAATCGGCCGAGCTGAGGGCGCAAATCCAGGCGGCGCGGTCCAGCTTGACCAAGATCTCTGCCAAGCCGGCGGGCCGCGGGCCAGGGGTATCTCACCGGGACGTCGAGCGCTCGGTAGACGAAGCGGCCAAGCTGGTGGCTCTTGGGGGACCACTGGATCAAGCCGTGCGCACCATGGCGGACAAGCCCCCTTTGCCGCCGGCCACCAGTGCAGTGCTGACGCCAGGCATGCAGGTCTTCGTGGAGCGACTCGGCACCACGGCCGAGGTGGTGGAAGCCCCGGCGCGAGGCCAGGTTCGGGTTCAGGCGGGCGCCTTCACCTTGCGTGTCCCGGTGGCTGAGACGCGACTGCCGGCCGGCAAGAAGCGGCCCGCCAAGCAAGCCCAACCTGCTGCTCCGCCGAAGCGTTCGAGGGCGGTCCCCAAGACCGACGACGTGCTGAGCAGAGCGCCCATGCGCACCGAAGACAACACCTGCGATCTGCGTGGCATGCGGGTCGACGAGGCC
>JAUVCD010000454.1 GCA_030590865.1 Myxococcales bacterium
CCCACGTCAGCGCCGTCGCTACCGCAACCAGTGACTAGAGCACCGAGCAGCGCCACAGCAACGATTGAATACCGGCGGCTCATTGGACGAAGGCCCAACGCATGCGGATGTTGGCTGAACCGGAAGGCGACACGGTCACCGCTCCAGTAGTGTCGCACTCCTCCGGCGCCCCGTTGGTGTAGTCGTAGTAGTTGGTCACCAGCAATTTCACCTGACGGCCATCGGCCAGGGACAGCACGAAGATAGCGTCGCTCATGCTGACGCAACCGGTGTAGTTCCAGTAGTCGGACAGAACCGTGGCCGGCGAGCCGGGCATGCCCGTGCCATCCTCGATGACCGCGCAGTTCTCGGTGAAGTACACGTCCGAGCTGAAGGTAAGCCCGGCAGGCACGACGGTGAAGTCGTCGTAGGCTGGCGCATTCGACACCTGAGCCGCCTGCACGCACGAGGGACCCGAGTTACCGCTGTTGATGCGCATCACGTAGCGCCGGAAGGCGATGTCCCAGTCCATCGAGTCGAGGGAATCCTCATCGGAGATCGTCACCTTCTCCAGCCCGTTGTCGGCGAACTTGCCATAGACGTAGGCGTGGGGGTCAGACGACCCGAAACCATCGGCGGTGGCATCGATGTGGGAAATCCAGCCCGTCCCATCCTGCTCGTTGTTGATGAGCCCCGGGGCCGGAGCGTCCTTGAGGTTCATCTGGAGGATCACTTGGTCCGAGCAGAGCACGTCGACCGGCTCGGTACAGCCCGACGTGCCGCCACCGACGGCGCCGCCACCGACGTTTCCGCCCACGCCGCCACCGCCCGTGCCAGTGGACGTCGAGCTGGAGCCACCAGTCCCGTCGTCCGTGTCGTCAGAGTCGCAGCCAAGGAATGCCGCGCACAAACAGGCAGCGGCGCACAAGAATCCAAATCGATAGAGCATGATGGGGCCGATGTTAGGGCATGGCCGCCAGACTGGCGAGCCCCACAGTGCATCTCTGGCGGTTACGGTCTGGCACCCGCCGGGCTCACGGAGCTCCCGCCAGGACCGCGATCTCGTCAGGCCGCAAGGCGCGGGGGTGAAAGCGAACCTCGTCGAGCACGCCTTGGTAAAAATTCCAGTGACCCCGTCCGAGCCAGAGACCCGTCAGGGCCAGGTGATCGGTCCAGGCCGCTCCATTGGTGCCCTGGGTGCCGGCTTCTTCGCCGTCGATGTAGATCTGCACCCCGGTCCCACTCTGAGTGACGGCAATGTGGTGGAAGTCGTCGTCACTCACCGCGGCAGTCGACGAGACCGACAAAATGGCGCTGTCGTCGTCCTCGATCAGCAGATAGACCCGGCCATTGGCATCCCGTCGCAGTAGCAGGAAGTTCTCGTAGCCATCCTCGAAGAGGTTGAGAATATCCAGGTAGTCGTCGACCACGGCAGGCTTCAGCCACAGCTCAATGGTGCCTTCCGGCGTGGCAAGCGTCGCGGCCTCCGCACCATCGACGTAGTCATCAACGCCGTCGAACAGGAGCGCGCCGCCGACCTGTCCTGAAACCCAGCAACTGCTCGTTTCCATGTCCGTCAGCGTGCCATCGTGGTCGTGGCCCGAGCCATCAGCAGTCGCTGTGCCTTGCCCCTCATCGAAGGCGAAGTAGGCAAGCGCGAACCCTCTGCGGTAGGCGACCGCCACCGACGATGCATCAAAGGCTTGGGAGTGCACCTCGATCTCGTCCAAGACCCCCGAAAAATGGCTGGTCTGGCCGCCACCGAGCCAGACAGCCGCTGGCTCGATGTGGTCCGTCCACAGTGAGCCATTGTCACCGCTGACCGTGAGAGCCTCGCCATCGACGTAGAGCTGAACCCCCGCTCCGCTCTGGATGACCGCGAGATGATGGAATCCGGCATCGTCGATGACACCGTCACCGAGGGCATCGACGATCACGGCATCACCCTCGACGATGACGACCCGCAGGCGGCCCTCATCGGTGATCCGAACCGACAGCCAGTTGTGCCGGCCCTCGTCGAACAGCTCCAGCAGCGTCTGCTCGCTACCAGTCGTCCCGCGCTCGAGCCACAGCAGGATCGAGCCCTCTGAAGAGGCGAGGCTGGCGGCAGGGAGAGCCTCCACATGGTCATCGACTCCGTCGAAGGCCAACCCCCGGCTCATGATCCCCGTGACCCAGCACTGCTCCAGGTCCATTTCGGTGAGCACACCGTGATTGGCGTAGAGCGATTGGTCCGCCGCCGTCGCACCCAGGCCATCATCGAGGCGCCAGCTCGCGCGCAGGTCTGGTGATTTGACGGGCACCGACTGGGTGATTTGAGCGTAAGAGCCTGCCGGACAGGAGGTCATATAGGGGTGGTGCATCCGGTAGGAGGCGTCACCACTGTGGGGCTCCGCCGAGGCGCTCCAACCGGCCCAGCTGTCCGCACCCTCGTCGTAGCTCCAAGCCGCCGAGCTCTCGAAGTCACCGCCGGCCAGCGTGGCGCCAAACAGGGTCACGTCGTCCCAGAACACGTCGAGCTCGATCAGCTCTTGATTGCTGACGCCGTTGATGTTCTGCGCCCGCAGAGTGACGTCCACTCGCTCCTTGCCACTGGCCAAATCGGTCACGTCCAGCGACAGGTGCTCCCATCCTTCGTCACCGGCAACGTCGTCCTCCCAAATGAGCTGCCCATCGACCAGCACCTGTTTGCTGTAGAAAGCGGTCAGCGGACCTGAGTAGCTATCCTTGACCCAGAGATCTAAGTGGTAACCACCGCCGCTCGGCGCCACGACCACCGGCACCAGATGGCTCATCAGGGCACCATTTTCCTCAGCCACAGTGAGCCTGGCGAGGTATCGGCCCGGGTCGCTCAGCTCGTGACTGGCGGTAACGCCGAGACCGGTATGCCCGTCGCCGTAGTCCCACTCATGGGACACGATGAGGCGCAGAGGATCGAAGCTGGCCGCGCCGTCATAGGCTACCTCGAGCGGTGCGGTCCCATGAGAGGGCGCCACGGTCGCGCTGGCCACCGGCAAGATCGTGCCCAGCGGTGTCGAGCCGCCGTAATGGTTGTCCTGAACGTCTAGGTTTCCCTGGGCGTTGTATTGGCGCACCGCTCGGTCAGGATCGGCATTGTGAAACCAGTTGTGATGAACCCACGCCCCTTCGGCGGGCTTGCCGCGAATGACGACGGCGGTCTGGTCGGACCCTCGGAACGTATTGTGGTGGATCTTGATGTTGTTGCCGGCGATGTCCGCATTGCCCTCGTAGTGCAGCGCGATCTCTTCGGGCGTGAGCGCCCGGCTGTAGATCCGCACCTCGTCGAGCAAGCCTTCGAAGCTTCCCCCGGGACCCGTGCCGAGCCACGAGCCGGTGAGCGCCAGATGGTCCGTCCAATAGCTCCCGTTGGTTCCCGTGGAGCCGGAGGGCTGCCCGTCGATGAATAGCGCCACCTCGGTGCCATCTTGGGTCAGGGCCACGTGATGGAACCCCCCAGCGGCGATCGACTCAGCCGACGTGAGGGCGATATGCTCCACGCCGTCGTCCTCGATGCCCACGAAGATGGCCCCCGCCGCGGTGAGCTGCACCGTCAGGTAGTTGGCGGTGCCGTCCTCGAACAGATGGACCAGGTCCATCGCTTGACCCAGTGCGGCGGGGCTCACGAACAGCTCGATGGTGCCCTGCTCGGAGGTGAGGCTCGAATCGTTGCCGCAGGTCAGATGATCGTCGACGCCATCAAAGGCTAGGGCGGTGTTGATCTGCCCCGGAACCCAGCACGAGGCGATGTCCATGTTGGTGAGCGTGCAGTGATTCAGCGGGTGGTAGTAGCCGATGGACGAGTCCAGGGCGACGTCACCCTCCCCATCGTCGAACCGCCAAATGGCCTTGGTCTCCCGCTTGTCGTAGTCCCGAGCCCCATGCATGTCGAAGTAGTGACTGTGGGCATGCTCGAGCACGAGATTGTAAGCGGCCTCGTAGCTCGTACCGATGCGGCCAGTCGCCGCAATGTGGTGACGGCAGGTATCGAAGATGTTGCCCTCGATCAACGCGTCAGACTGGTTGAGCACCACGCCATAGCCCAGACCGGCACGCCGGGTGTGGTGGATGTAGTTGTGGTGGACGTGGCCATCGAACGCTCCAGCACTGAGGGATACGGCGTTGGTCCCCCAGGCCCAAAGCTCGCAGTTGTCCACCTCGAGGGACGGGTGAGAGCACCGAATCGCACCGGAGTGGACAACCAGCTCGTAGTCGTGATCGCCGATGTCGGGATTCGGCCCCCGCATGCGTAGACCGGTGAAGCGGACAGCCTCGCCCTGGACGGTGAAGAGCGGATAGGGATAGGAATCACTGGTGATCAATCCGCCTTGGGAGCCGTCACGGCCACGACCGCTGGCCAGGGTGACGCCCGCAGCAACCGCGATCGCCTCTTCGCCAGTCAGATCTATCTCAGCGGTGTCGTCGAGATAAATGACGTCCCCGGCGGCGGCGTTCTCGAGAGCGCTGAGCAACCCGGCCGCATCGCTCACGGTTACCGTGGCGGCCGCCGAGTCGATAATGTCGCTGTAGCCGACCCCTCCACCGAGGGGATCACCGGTCAGGTTGATCTCCGCTCCATAACAACAGTCGGTGCAGGGCCCATCGGAGTAGTCGTCAAACACGCACTGTCCGGCCACACAGTGGCCCTCGCCGCTGAAGGTCCGCAGCGTGTCTTCACCCACGCACAGCGGGGCCGGCAGCTCACAGACCACCCCAGCGCAGGGATCACCCGTGCCACCACCACCTGCCGCGCCGCCAGCCGCACCGCCGCCGCTGTCGTCTCCATCACACCCCGACGCACAGGAGCTCGTGACGACGGCAGCCAGAACGACGCCCCCCAGAGTCTTCAAGTTGGCAAATCTCATTTGGACCGCTCTCCTGACCTCGATCCAGAAGTACCGAGCCAGCCAGGAGGCTGTCAATCAAAGCCCGAACGCTGTGCGGGCTGGGCTCTAGAGCATCTTGAAGAAGTCGTTGCCCTTGTCGTCGACCAGGATCACCGCCGGGAAGTCCTTGACCTCGATCTCCCAGACCGCCTCCATGCCGAGCTCGGGATAGTCGAGCACCTTGACGCTGGTGATGCTGCGCTTGGCCAGGATGGCAGCGGGCCCACCGATGCTGCCCAGGTAGAAACCGCCGTGCTTCTTACAGGCGTCGGTCACCTGTTGGGTCCGGTTGCCCTTGGCGATCATGACCATCGAGCCACCCTTAGCCTGGAACGGATCCACTTAAGGATCCATGCGGCCGGCCGTAGTGGGCCCGAAGGAGCCGGACGCCATGCCAGGCGGAGTCTTGGCCGGTCCTGCGTAGTAGATGGGGTGGTTCAGCAGGTAGTCCGGGAGGCCCTCGCCGCTGTCGAGGCGGGCCTTGAGCTTGGCGTGGGCAATGTCGCGCCCCACGATCATCTTGCCGTTGAGGGCTAGCAGCGTCTTGACCGGATGCTTGGTGAGCTCGGCGAGGATCTCCTTCATCGGCTTGTTCAGATCGATGGGCACCGCCTCAGGCGTCCCCGATGCGAGATCCACTCCCTCGAGCCAGCGGCCGGGGTTGTGCTCCATCACCTCGAGCCAAATCCCCTCGCGGTTGATCTTGGCCTTGATGTTCCGATCCGCCGAACAGGAGACGCCCATGCCCACCGGACAGGAGGCGCCGTGACGAGGCATGCGCACGATCCGTACGTCGTGGGCGAAGTGCTTACCGCCGAACTGAGCGCCAAGCCCACAGGCCTGGGCCGCTTCGAGCAACTTGCCCTCGAGCTCGACATCACGGAACGCCCGCCCCAGCTCGTTGCCGGTGGTGGGTAGCCCGTCGAGCTCACCTGCCGAGGCGAGCTTGACCGTCTTGAGGCACGCTTCGGCGCTGGTTCCACCCACCACGAAGGCCAGGTGGTAGGGCGGACAGGCCGCCGTTCCGAGGCTCTTCATCTGCTCGACCAGGAATGGCAGCAGGCTGTCGGGATTCAGCAGCGCTTTGGTCTTTTGATAGAGGTAGGTCTTGTTGCCTGAGCCGCCGCCCTTGGCGACGAAGAGGAATTTGTACTCGTCACCGGCAGTGGCATAGAGGTCGATCTGCGCAGGCAGATTGGTGCCCGAGTTCTTCTCCTCGTACATGGTGAGAGGAACGGTCTGGGAGTAGCGCAGGTTCTCCTTGGCGTAGGTCTCGAAGATCCCCTTGGACAGAGCCTCGGCATCCCCATCACCGGTGAATACGCGCTGGCCCTTCTTGGCGACCACCGTCGCGGTACCGGTGTCCTGACAGAACGGCAGCTGGCCTTCGGCAGACACCACCGCATTGTTGAGCATCGCCAGGGCTACGAACTTGTCGTTCTGCGAAGCCTCGGGATCCTTCAAGATCTTACCGACCTTCTCCTGGTGGGCGGGCCTCAAGAAGAAGGACACCTCGCGCATGGCTTCGCGCGCCAAGTAGGTCAACCCAGCGGGCTGAACGACCAGCATCTCCCGGTCACCGAACGTCTCGACCGACACGTGGTCTTTGGTCAGCAGGCGGTACTCGGTTTCGTCCTTCGACAGCGGAAAGGGGTCCTGGTACTTGAACTCGACCATTGCTCACTCCTTGAAGGGTTGTGGCAGTCTTTGTAGTCCCCTCGCGCCGGGACAAGAAGGCGAAAACTCGCAAACCCAGCGCGCGGGGGCCGGCAGATGTCGCAACCGTGCCTACCGCTTGGGGGATGGGGTGCTCTTGGAGCCTCACCTCGCTGAGGTCAGGCTAACGGTCCCGCTTGGTCTAGAAGGCGTCAGCCGCCGTCAGCCATCAGGAAGGAGTCATCACCGAGGTGAACTCGTCCCAAGAAATGCTCGTGTCCTTGTCCATGTCGAGCTCTTCGATGATGCCGTCGGCCCACTTGCCACGGGTCAGCCAGTTGCCGACGCCGGCATCCTCGAGCATGGTCAGCAGTTCTTCGCGGTCGATGAGACCACCTTCCCCGCCCAAGCCGGCGTAATGATTAAACGCCTTCGAGAAATCGCCACCGTATTTGGTGTCGACCAGGGCCTTGACCTTCTGCTTCAGTTCCTTGAGTTGCTCTTCGTCCGCCATGCTGCACCCGCGATAATGAGGTCCTAAGTCTGAACCTCAGATCTACCACGGATCGGCCAGGGCCGGGACCTGGCCACGCCGCAACCGCTTGCTGGTACACTTGACGACTGTGCGGCTGGTGCGTGGGACGCGCACTGGGCCCGATCTTGGAGGTTCTGATGAAGTTGCTCAATCCCTGGTGGCTCGCCTTGGTACTGGTGGCTGGTTGTTCCGACGATTCGGAGACAGGGTCGACGACGACGACCACCACGACGCCTCCTGGGACGGACGCCGACGGTGACGGCTACCCGGTGCCAGAGGACTGCAACGACGACGATCCGGCGATCAACCCCGGCGCCGAGGAGATCTGCGACAACGGCATCGACGAGGATTGCAACCCCGCCAACGACGCTTGCGGCCCTTGCGTCGACTGCGGCCCGTGCGAGATCGATGCCGAGATCCCCGACGCAGGCTGCGACTGCGACGACATCTACTACACCGCAGGCTACTGCTGCAGTGACGGGTGGCAGGGCTTCCCCTGCGACTACCAGCCCACGACCTGCGCCGAGCTCGGCGTGCCCAATTGCGTCGAGGTGTGGCCCAACGAGGAGCGGCCTGGCTACGAATATGTCACCGAGCACCGCGCCTATTTCTTTCGCGACCTGTCCAACGAGGATCACTACTTCCTGCTGATGGGCGACATCAGCTGCGACAAGACCTGCACGGTCTTCGGCTTCGACGACGGCAACCCCTCGACAGAGGCCAAAACCACTTTCGATCTGAACGGCTACACGGTGACCTACTCGGCCGCGTCTTATGAGCTGCTGGCCAACAATGGTTTCGAGCAGTGGAGCGGCGGCCAGCCGAGCGATTGGACCGTGACCGGCGGAACGG
>JAUVCD010000645.1 GCA_030590865.1 Myxococcales bacterium
CCGTTCCCTCGGTCCAGCAATACGCTCCCGATTTGCCCGCCGATGTGGTGGACGTTCTCGATCGCTGTCTGGTGATGAAACGGGACACCCGGCTCGATACCCTCGAGCCGCTGATCACGGTTCTGTTGCCCTATACGGATGCCGACGTTCCAGGGGCAACGGCAGCCGGTCGCGTGGTCTCTGAGGCGCCGGCGGCCGAGCTGTCCACCTTTGGTGCCGCTAACGTCGAAAAAACTCCCGAGCCAGTTGCTCCACGGCCTGCCTGGAGTCGTTGGTCCGCGGCGGTAGCGGTCCTCGTTCTCGCCTTTGGGATCGGCGCCTATGTCCTCGTCAGCAAGCGGTCGGACGATGGCGTGGTGGCCGGGCCGGCTGAGTCGCCTGTGCCGTCCGCCGAAACCACTGCACCCCCGGCGGCCGAGCCGTCAGCCGTACCACCGGAGGCGTCTTCATCCACTCCCACTGCCAGCGCTACGGCAGTGCCCAGTGCCACGACGGCGGCGAAGCCGACCCCACGCCCCGGCGGGGCCACGCCAAAGCCCACCGCCAGCGCAGCGCCCAGCGCGGCGCCACCACCAGCGGAAAGTGCGCGCCGCCCGGGTGTGGTGGAGCAGCTCCCCTACTGAGCCTGGTGCAGGCGAGCCACGGGCGCGCAGGCGCTGAACAGGTCACTCGAGTTGCGTCTCGAGTTGTTCAGCCGTCTCGCTTCGTTGATAGATTCCGCTGTCGCTGGACTGGATGCGTAATTACAGGCAGTTACGGTGGTAAACTGGCTATTGACAGAGGACAGAAGAGGGAGTAGAGCACCTTCTGCTACATGTGATGACACGTGGTCAGACATGTGGACGTGTGGGAGGGGCACCCACGATCGCTTCACGACAAAAAAGGGGAAATGACGATGAAACGCAATCTGTGTGGTTTGACTGTCTTGTTCTGTGGATTGGGATTGGCCGCGGCGGGCTGTGTCGCTGAGCCGGTCGAGGACACGGGCGTTGCCCAGAGTGAGATCACCTACGGTGAGCTCGATGGCGACGACCATCCGGGCGTGGTGCTGTTGATCGCGGATGTTGGCGGCGGGCCGGCATGGCGTTGCAGCGCGACGCTGCTGTCGCCGACGGTGGTGCTGACGGCCGGACATTGCACCGAAGGTGCTTCGGGCGGGCGGATCTACTTCGAGTCGGACGTCCAGAATGGGGACAACAACTACCCCTTCGCTGGCAACAACAGCGTCGAAGCGGTTTCGATGAATCTCTATCCGGAGTATCTGAACCTTCCTTGGTTCATGGCAGACGTTGGCGTTGTCATTCTTGAGGAGCCTGGTGTGGACTGGCTCGATCCTGGCGACTACGGAGTGCTTCCCGAGCTAAACCAGTTCGACGTGCTCAAGACCAAGCGGGGCAAGCAGGTCACCGACTTCACGGCGGTGGGCTACGGTCTGCAGATGATCAACCCGGTGTTCATGGAAGCGGTAAAGGTGCGCATGCGTTCCAACCCCTCCCTGATCCAGATCAACGGTGGGCTGGTCGGTGACTTCTCCCTGCTGCTGACGAACAATGCCTCCACTGGCGGCACCTGTTTCGGCGATTCTGGCGGCCCGAACTTCTACGGCGACAGCATGGTCGTGGCTGGCGTGACGTCCTTCGGCATGAACGGCAACTGTGCCGGAACCGGCGGCGTCTTCCGGATGGACCGAGCTGGCCCGCTGGCTTGGGTCAGCTCCTTCTTGAACGAGTAGCGCTCTCGAATTCGCGACATTCTTTCTACGGCGCCGGGCTCCGAGTGGGCTTGGCGCCGCAGTCTTTTCTGGCCACGAAGCGAGGGGTGCTCGCGGCGCCAGGGGCGCCACTCGTCGAGTCACATGGACTGGGCGCAGCGGACGCCCACGCCGAGCCATTCGTTGCCAACTGAGACGGCGTTTCGTTCCACGACTCGCGCCAAGAAGGGGAGCATCGTCCAGCGGCCGCCGCGGGTGATCGTTATGTTGCTGCTCGTGGTGGTCGAAACCGTGCAGATCGGATCGACCAGCAAGTGGCTTCCTGGGTTCCAACAAGGGTCGTCGTAGTCTGCCACGGCGTCGGCGACCCACTCGGAGAGGTTGCCCGACATGTGTCGGAGGCCCAGATCGGTGACGTCGTCCCCTGCATCATTGGCCACCGGGCCCCAGGGCAGCACCTCCTCGCTGCTGGCGGCGCGACAGACGTCGACTTCTTCGTGGTCGGGAATGCCGATGTTGAGCTCGAGCACCCCGCGGCCTCGGGCTACGACGGCATGGGCGCAGACGTCGTCATCCTCTCCCCAGGAGTAGCTGGTCTCGCGGGTGCGATTGCCCGCAGCGAACTCCCACTCCGCTTCGGTGGGTAGGCGCTTGCCCTGAGCCTCACATGCCGCGCGCGCCAGGTCGCGATTGATGCAGTTGACGGGCAGAGCGTCGTTGCCGCCATCATAGGTACACGCCCCGTTCTTTGCTTTCGGATCTGGGTCTTGGGACAGGGGCAGCGAGTCGATGGTGCCGTCGAGGACCAGCTGCCGTAGCTCGCCGACCGTCAGCTCGTTGGCGTCGAGGGCGTAGGGGCTGAGCTTGGTCAGATGCTCCGGCTCGGTGCTGTTCGAGAACGCCAACGACATGAGGCCTCCGAGGAGGAACACGCCGCCGGGAACGCAGACCATGCCGTCTGGAAGTGCTCCAGAGCAGTCAACAGGCTGGGCAGCAGGCCAGCTGTCGGTGGCCACCATCTCGACGGCCGAGCCGATCTCGCGGAGCACGGCGATTGGTGCCGATGTTCCGGTTGCCGGGTCGCAGCTGGTGGCTGCTCCAAAATCGGTCGGAACGCCGAAGCAGTCCATGCGTAGCTCGAGGCCTACCTGCAGTAGAGAGTCGGTTTGGGGCAGCTGGCCCAGTGCCTCGATATGGGTGAGTCCCTGAGGCAGGCCGTCGTTCCCCGTGTGATCGGTGCGATAGAGCGTGGCGCGGATCCATAGCGAGTCGCCGTTTTCCTTCGGCACAATTCCGAAGGAAAGTGGCCAAGCTGAGGCGCTTGCCGCCGTGAGCTGACGGCGGCAGCCATCGCAGGCTGCTTCGCCTGAGCTGTCGAGGATCTCGACCAGTAGCCGGTCGCCGAACTGAGGAACGCTCGCGTCGGTACCGATGACCACCACCCATTGGGCGCGCGCCGGCGCCTCATCAGGATCGCAGGCCGAGCCGAACAAGCTCAACGCCATGGTTCCGCCGCAAAGCCACCGCTTCATGTGCCGTCCCCGTAGGCGCAGCGCACACCATGGGAGCTGTTCACCCCCGGCTGGGTGTATTTCATGCGTAGCGCGGCCAGTGATGTGCCCAGGCCGCTCGCATAGTTGCCACCTCGCGTCGAAAAAGTGCTGGTGTTGGCAACCTGGCAGTGGGGGTCGAAGGCGATCCCGTCGTGCCCCCAACATTCGTCGTCGTCGTAGGGCTGGAAGCTGTCCCTTTGGTGCTCGCTGAGGCTGCCACCCAGATCGACCACCCCGTCCCGCGACACATCGCCCAAGCCGTTGCAGCTTTCCGGGGGATGGGAGCCGCTGGGTTCGGGACCCTGTCCAGGGCACTGGGACCCGCGGCCTAGACTGGCCACACAACAGCTGGCGGGTTCATCTCCCCAGCTGAAGCGTCGTCCCTGTCCACGACCAGCCGCCGCGTGCTCCCATTGGGCTTCGGTCGGGAGATCGCCGCCGAGCAGCTGGCAGATCTCCCGCGCCGTCTCCCAGGTTACGCAGTTGAGAGGCATGGTGTCGTTGCTGCTATCGCTGACGCCTCGCCAGGTGCAGTCGACCTGCATTGGGTTGCTGGCATCGGCGAGTGCTGGCGTCGTGCCTTGGAGCTGGTCGTGGATCTCGCGATAGCGTCCCACCGTCACCTCTGTACGGTCCAGCCAGAATGGTGACAGATAGGTGGGTCGCAGGGGCACCGCGTCGGCAAAAATCGCGTCACCGATGCCCAAGATTTGTAGGTCACCTAGCAGTGTGAATCCTCCGGGAATGCAGACGCGGTCCTCCAGCGGTGCTGCCTTGCAAGCGACGGCGTGAGCTAGCGCGGCCGTGCCAGCGCGGGTCATGTTGATCTCCCCCTGAGCCTCCAAACCCTCGCCTGGCTCAGCAGCGGGCCTGGTGCTATCGATGCAGGAGCTCAGGGGAAGGAACCGCGCTCCAGTACCGAAGCACGCAAGCGACAGCGTGACCCGATGTGCCTGTATTCCTTCCTCAGGCAGCGGGATCTCCACGAGTCGGTCGATGGCGGCCTCGGTTCGGGGGCGCAACTCGGTGTCCTCACCGATTTGCTCCACCTCGGCCAGCCCGGCACGGAAGGCGCGGAGGCGAATCAAGATGGGCTGGCCTGCCGAACCCTCGGGCGCGACGATGCCGAAGGAGATAGGCCAAGCCCCTGCTTGGCGAGCCACGAAAGTCTGGCTGGCATAGGCCGCCCCTTGATCACCGAGAAAATCGACTCGCAGCGAGTCGACCGCGGCGTCACCCGACAAGGTCGGCGAGCCGGGCAATTGGCCGACGACCGGTGCGTCGGTGTCCACCACGATCAATAGCTGGGCGCGCGGGCCACCCTCACTGCTGCAGGCGAGCAGCCCAGGCGAGGAGCACACCATCGCCAGCGACAGGCCGAGCCGGAGGCGCTGCATCGCTGGCTCGCATACCATGGATGGCCCGCCGAGCGACGTGATATAGCCTAGACATGCGTCTGGTGGGAATGGTGGCGGGGGTGCTGCTCGCTGGCGGGTTGGCATCGGCTTGTGATTCTGAAGAGAGCACTGGCGCGGGCACCGGTGGCGCCTCAGCAGCGAGTTTCGATGCTAGTGAGTGCGGTCAATGCGTGGGGCAGGTCTGCACCGCCGAGGCGGATGTCTGTGCCGGTGATCCTGGCTGTGCTGGTTACTTGTCCTGTCTTCACCAGTGCCCGCTCGACGTGCTCGGCAACGTCGACGGGGATTGTGAGGCCAGCTGCCCGATTCCGGCGAGCTCGGCAGCCGTGGCTTTGGTGAGCGACTACACCTTCTGTCGCCTCGATGGCGCTGGCGTCAGCTGTGCCTCTTGCGGCTTTGCGAGCATCCTCGGCCAGCAGTGTCCAGCGTCGGCCGAGACCAACGAGTGTTGGAAGTGTGAAGAGGAGCGGTGCTGCGACACCTTCAACGCTTGCTACAACGATCCGGTGTGTTCTCAGATCGCCCCTTGCATGCAGGGTTGTGCGCTGACCGATACGGCTTGCGAGGAGCAGTGCATTCTCGGCAATGCGGCGGGCATGCACCTCTTCGGCCCGCGGATGTCCTGCATCTATGCCCAATGTCCTGGCGCCAATGAGTGCGGTCCCATCGACACCTGCTCGGCTTGCATC
>JAUVCD010000740.1 GCA_030590865.1 Myxococcales bacterium
GGCGCCCGAGCCACGCCAACGGCCTGCGACGCTACCTCGCCGCGTCGCTGAGGTCGTTGAGGCTGATGGGCTACGGGCCGGCGATTTGGTCGACGCTGAGGTGGGCGAGTACAGCGACGATGTGGCCTCTGAGCCCGCACCGGCGGTTGCGCCTCCTCCGGCTCCGCCACCACCGCCCAAGGCCGCGCCTCCCGAGCCGGCGGTCGACAGGGTCGCGCTGACTCGCGCCTACTTGCAGCGGCTTCGTCGATCCTTGGCAGCTCGCAAAGTCTATCCGCTGGCTGCCCAACGGATGGGCATCACCGGTTCGGTCACCGTGTCCTTCGTAGTCGGGCCAAGCGGCACCTTCAGCTCGATCAGTACGGTTCGGGCTTCGGGCTTCGCGGTCCTCGACCGGGCGGCACTGGCCACCGTTCAGGGGCTGAGCGGCCAGCTGTCCCGTCCCCCTGAAATTGGCCGGGCGCCGCTGCGAACGTCAGTCGTGCTGCGCTACCAAATGCACCTTTGACTAGGGTGCTGTCGCCTCACCAGGGTCACCGCCGCCGCGGTCGACGGTGTCAGCAGGTGCCGATGGCTCAACGCGGGGGGCCAAAGGACGACCAGCCTCTGGATGAACCAGACGCCATCGGGGCGGTGGGATCTCGCGGCGGCGGCCCGGTCGGCAGGATAGAGGTGATGAAGCCGACGCTCACACCCACCGAGAATGGATCGCCATCTCGGACTGGGACATCGAAGCAGATCTGGTTGACCAGCTCGATGGACCGGTGAATGACCACGTTGTACCCCGCAGCGAGGCCACCAAAGTCGACAGCTGCTTCGTCCTCTGCCGGGTTGTTGAGCACCGAACCGTCCGCCTCGAGCAGCAGCTGATGGTGCTCTGCGACCGTCCAATAGAGGCCCACAGTGGCTTGGGTCACCGGTACGATCTCGGTGCTCGGATCAGCGCCATCCTCAGGGGCACAGCGCGCCGCCTCTAGGGGGGACTGACTGCGATTTGCGAGGGACTCCTCAGCTTTCAGATAAGCACCCCACAATGCCAGGTTGGGTTCGGCATCGAGGTTGATCTCCACCCCCGGGGTGATGGCCGGACCGTCATGGCTCCAGCCGAGATCGAGGAGGAGATCGATGTCCAAGTGATCGGAGTCGACAGGCGTGGACCACACGCCCAAACCAACCTCACCGGTGCCGTCGGCGAACTGATTGTTGACTGCGCCGGCGCCCCTCAAATAGGTCGACACCCGGTCCACGATTCCGTACCCCAGCAGCGTCTCGGTGAAGATGGTGCTGCCGCCACGGTCCGTACCCAGGCCCTCGGAGCCCGCGCTGAGCTCGAAGTCTACGGCGCCTTGGTCGAAGGTCTCGGTGGTGTCGCTTGCGGCTGCGGTGCGGCCTAGGAGGCAGAGGCCTAGGGTCAGGACTGCGCCCCCGGTGGCGGCGTTGCTCATGAGATCTTCGGCTGGTCTTCTGGCGAGTGCTGGGGGTCAGGGTGGGGGACCATCGCGGCCGTGCAGCTGCCACGCTGGCCGCAGCCTGAGCATCCGGCGGTCGACTCACCGACCGAGCAGCGCAGCGCCTGCCGGACTCGCCAGGTCAGCACCAGAGCCGCCGCCAGCACCAACAGGGCCGCAATGACTGCTTCAACCATCGGTCACCTTCTCCCAGCGCTCGTTCATTGGTTGCCTCACCCCAAGCCCAAGAAGCTGCCCACCTGGAACACCACCAGCGAGACCAGATAAGCCACCGTGGTCAGGCCTCCGAACTGCAGGGCAGCCCACTTCCAGCTGCCTGACTCCCGTCGGGTCAAGGCCACGGTGGCCATACAGGGAGCCGCAATCAGCAAGAACAACATCAGCGAAAAGCCGGTGAGCGGTGGGTAATCAGTGCCCAGCTGGGTCCGCAGGTCCGAGGACTCCTCGTCGGTCGCGCCGAGGGAGTAGACGATGCCCATCTGAGCCACGAAGACCTCCTTGGCGGCGAGCGCACCGACCAAGCCCACGCCGATCTTCCAGTCAAAGCCCAGGGGCGCGATGACCGGCTCCATGGCGGCTCCGAGTCGTCCTGCCACCGAGTGGCGGAGAGCCTCGCCTGCCCGGCGGCTGGCAGCCTGCGCTTCGGAAATGACCTCGGTGCCTGCTGGCGCCTTGGTTCGGGCGGCAGCCAGAGCCTCCGCCTCCAGGCCCGCCTGGCGGTCCGGATCGGCGTCGGCTGCAGCAGCGATCTGCAGGATCTGGACGCGACCGGCTGCAGCCTCGGCGTCTACCTGGTGCTGATCTAGCTTCGGGAAGGCAGTGGCCGCCCACATCAGGATCGACAAGGCCAAGATGACGGTGCCCGCCTTCTGCACATAGAGCCAGCCCCGTTCGGCCATCTTGGTGACCAGGCCCCGGAGCGTGGGGAGCCGGTAGGGCGGGAGCTCCATGACGAAGGGGGCGTCGTCCCCCTTGAGCAGTGACCGTCGCAACAGCAAGGCGAGCAGCAACGCCAGGCCAATGCCAATCGTATAGATCAGCCAGAGCATGGGAGCCCGCCAGGCCTGGGGGAAGAAGGCTGGCACCAGCAGTAGCCAAATCGGCAGACGGGCACCGCAGGACATCAGTGGCAGGACCAACATGGTCGTCAGCCGGTCCCGCTCGTTCTCCAGAGTGCGGGTCGCCATGATGCCGGGGATCGAGCAGCCGAAGCCCGTCAACATCGGCAGGAAGCTCTTTCCGTGGAGGCCGAAGCGATGCATCAGCCGGTCCATCAGGAAGGCAGCGCGGGCCATGTAGCCCGTGTCCTCCAGCAAGGCCAGGCCCAGGAACAGCAACAGGATGTTCGGTAGGAACATCATCACAGCGCCGACGCCGGCGATGACGCCGTCGACGAGCAGCGAGCGCAACAGCGACTCGGACCCAGCGGGCCAGAAGCCGTCGACCCAACCCGCGAAGACCTCGAAGCCCGACTCGATCCACCCCATGGGCAGCTCACCGGCAGTGAAGGTGAGCCAGAAGATGCCGTACATGGCCGCCGCGAAGATGGGCAGTCCCAGCACCCGGTTGACGAGCAACGAATCGACTCGATCCGAATCGGCCCGGGCATCGCTTCGGGCTCCACGGCGCATGACCTCCCGCAACATCCCGTCGACGAAGCCAAAGGATCGTTCGGTCACGTAGAGATGGATGTCCCGACCCGTCTCCGCCTCGAGCTGGTGGCGCTGACGTTCGGCCTCGGCCAGCGCGTCCGCGGCCCCGTCACTGTGGGCCTCGAGCTTAGCGCGCATGGTGTCGTCACCAACCAACAGACGGGTGGCAACCCAGGGGTGAGCGGCGGCGGGGTAGGGACTGTCCTGCAGACGGTCCGACACCGCGGCGATGGCCTGGTCGAGCCGCTGTCCGAGCACCAAACGGCTGGGGGTGGGGTCGGTGGCGATGGCCTCAGAGATGGCCTCCCTCAAAGCGTCCATTCCCTCGCCCCGGTGGCCCACCGTCTCGACGATGGGTACGCCGAGCAAGGCGCGCATCTGCTCGAGGTCGAGTCGTTGCCCAGCCTGCTGAGCCTCGTCGGCCATGTTGAGACAGAGCACCACGCGGACGCCGCTCTGCATGATCTGGCTGAGCAGCACGAGGCTGCGCTTCAAGGTCGTGGAGTCCACCACCACGACCACCACGTCCAGGTCACCGGACAGCAGCTCGTTCTCGGCAATGCGCTCTTCAGGGGAGAAGGAGCTCAGACTGTAGGTGCCAGGGAGGTCGAGCAGCTCGGCTTCCGCCTCGCCCTCCGGGGACTTCAGCGGGAACCTGCCGGTGCGCTTTTCGACGGTAACACCGGGGTAATTGCCCACGTGCTGGTGAGCGCCGGTAAGGGCGTTGAAAATGGAGGTCTTGCCGGCATTCGGATTTCCGGCAAGGGCCACGTGGACCAGACGTGCGTCATCCCGATTGAGCTGTATAGAGGCTGCGTGTAGGGCGACCATTGGTTGGTAGTTCCGTCTACTTTAATGACCAAAAAAAACATGCCGGTGGGGGCGCTCGGTCCTCACGACCGCTCGACCAGCACCGCCTCGGCCTCAGCTTGGCGGAGCGCCAGCTGGATTCCGTCCATCTTGATCCAAACCGGGTTGCCGGTGGGGGCCACCCGCACGAGCTCGACAGCAGCGTTGGGCAACACCCCCATGTCCAGGAGGCGACGGCGGATGCTCCCTCGAGCATTGACATGAGTGACCGTGCCGGTTTGGCCTGGCTGCAGGTCGTGGATACTCACCAGCTTGCTCTCCTCCCTTGGCTGATCTTCTGCCCCATCCGCAGCTGCGGGGCAGCAGCCGGGGGTTGGCGCATTCGCGCAGTTCCCGCTGCAGCCCTCCTCGCTGTCGTCAGCGAGGGAGCAGCTGTGAA
>JAUVCD010001022.1 GCA_030590865.1 Myxococcales bacterium
GCTTGGGTTACTCAGAAGTGTCCAATGCGCTCCTGCGCCTATCGCTGGTCCGCAGAGTGAAGCAGACCTATCAGGGCTACGAAGCGGTGAGGTGAGCTCGAGCCGCAGGGGGCCGCAGGCGGGCGCCGTGCTTCGACGTCATCAGGCTCGGCAATGCGCTCTTTCCCTCGCGCGCACCGTGTTTCAGTACCTTCGCGCTCCCGAGGCGCATAGTCTGGGGCTAGTATGGTGCCATGAGATCTCGCGCCGTCGCCGCGGTGGCTGTGGCTGTGGTGGGGCTAGCAGCCTGCAACAGCCTTTGGGGCGTGGATGATCTCCAGTTCGGCGGCAGCCCAGGCACCAGCACTGGCGGCAGCGGGGGCCTCGGAGGCAGCACCGGAAGCGCGGGCTTCGGCGGCAGCGGAGGCAACGGCGGGACCGCCGGGGGTGGCGGCGTCGTGGGCGGCGGCGGCACCGGCGGTCACGGCGGCCAGCCCCCGGTGCTCACCGACCGCGGGCTGGTGGTCCGCTACTACCTCGACGAGGCGGCCAGCGGGCAAGCCCCAACCGAGATCCACGACGGAGCCGTCAATCCCCTCGACCTGACGCTTTCCTACGCCCCCGAGCTGAGCTTCATCGAGATCGCCGGCAACCGGGGCTTGCAGTGGACCGAAGCTAGCGCGGAGGGACGAGCCACCGTCGCGGTAGCAGGCACCAAGCTGCTCGACACGATCCATGACAGCACCATGGCCACCGCCGAGCTAGTGGTGGCGGTGGAAAACAGCGTTTACTTCGACCGATTCCTGAGCGTGCACCTGAGCAACCAACCAGGGGATCACTTCGGTCTGGCGCTCCCCTTTGGAGCCACCTCGATCAGCTTTCACCCCTATGCGTGGACGGGGGACAACGCAGGCGAGTGGACCGTCGCGCTGACCACCCTGGGTAGAGTCGTGATCCACGTCGTCATCGACACCACGCTCTCCGCCGAGGCAGACCGCACCCGACTGTTCGTCGATGGCTCGGCCGCGGCAGCGACGACCGCGCCCAGCACCACCTTCGTGCCCCTGCAAGCAGGCGCCACGATCGATCTAGGCACCAACACCATCTTCACGGTGGGCAACAAGCCGGGAACGTCCCGCTCGATTCAGGGCACCATCTTCTACGTGGCCCTCTATGCCGCCGCCCTCACCGGGGCCGAGATCGACAACAATGGCAAGGTACTGATCGCTAACGACGATCACCCCTGACCTGGAAGCAGCCAAGGCGGTAGACTGTCTTTCATGGCTCGACGCAGAGACGCCCGTGGGGGTCGCCTCAGCTCCGTGGTGGTGCTCTACGCCACCGCCGCAGTGGGGGCGGCGCTGATCGCTGCCTGCGTGGAGGACGAGGCGCTGACCCCTAGCCCGTGGTGCCCCAACCGTGTCCCCGAGCCAGGCACACCCTGCGAGCCAGGCCTAGTCTGCAGCTACGTTGATCCATCAGGCTGCGCACCTTATTTCATCGCCCGGTGCAACCAGGACGGCGTCTGGGAATTGGATGATGAGTGCACCCCAACCGGTGGCAACGGTGGCCTCGGCGGAGTGGGTGGGGCCGGCGCCACGGGTGGCGCAGGGGGCATGGGTGGCAACCCGGGCGGCCAGGCAGGGTCCGGCGGCGGGTGCGTCGATCCAGTGCCTGGCCCACCGACGGTCACCTCCCCAACCGTCGCCAGCTATCCCCCTGACGCAACTTACGGCAAATATCGGGTGGAATTCAGCGAACCGGTGACCAGCGTCTCGAGCAACCTGGCCTGGACCGGGCCAGGTTCGCTGAACGAGGCGACCAAAGTGGGCCCAGCAGCCTACGACGTCATCTTCTCCGATCTGCCACCAGGCAGCGCCGCCACGCTCACCGTCGAGACCGGACCGCAGGACGGTTGTGGCAATCAACTCGACAGCGCCGTAACCATCGACATCAGCCTCCAGCCGAGCTGTCACCTGCTCGTCGAAACCTTCGAAGGGGATTTTCTGAACGGCGGCTGGTCGACGATAGACAACGAAGGGGACGGCAACCAGTGGGCACGCAACGACCAGCTTGGGGCTACCAACCACAGCAACGGAACGGGACTCTGCGCCTCAGCCAATGATGTCGCCAGCGGACCGACCAGCAGCTGGGATGCCGAGCTGCACGAAGGACCGCTCGCTCGCACAATGGCTAAGGCGCAAGCTAGCGTAACCTAATCCGGGATGGTGGACACAAGCTGGTCGAACCGAGGGCCCCAGGAGCCTACCCCCGCTCGGGCGCTGTTGTGGGAGCCGCCCATC
>JAUVCD010000635.1 GCA_030590865.1 Myxococcales bacterium
GGCCATCGAGGCAGGCCGCGTGGCTGCGGCGCCGAGGCCAGGCCGCGGCGCCGAGCTCGCGGCCATCGTCATCGATCCAGCTCACCCGGCTGCGGGAGCCGTTGGTCAACCATGCCCCCCCGCCTGGCAGGGCGACGAGCCCGAGATCAGTAGCGGTACCCACGAGGCTGCTCAGCCGGACCGGGAGCAGTTGTCCGCGGTCGTCGATGGCTACCACGGCCAAGCGGTGGGGCAGGTTGCGGCTCCTCCCGGCTAGGATCGCGCCACCGGCCCCGCGGCGGACTGCCGTGAAGCGACCTGCCAGGGGCGAGCGGTACACGGCCAGCTGCCGGGTAGCGCCGGTGGTGCTCAGTCGCCAGACGGTCAGCCGATTGGCGTGGAGGGTCAGCATCATGCCCTCCCGGGTGCCCCCAACGAGGCGAGCCGAGTCACGATAAGCCAGGCGGCTACAGGCCGGTGCTTCGAGCGGGTCGGGCAAGAGCCTGACGACGGCTGCCCCAGAGCCTGCCCCTGGGGCTGACCGCACGATCCACCAGCTGTCGGCGATGCGCACTGCTCGGCCCAAGGGTTCGGTCAAGCCCGGATCTGGGGCCCGGGGGTGTCGTCTGATCGTCCCGTCTCGGCTGACCTCGACCAGTCCGTCTGAGGTGAGCGCCAAGCCAGCGCCGCTTGGGGTGACGACGCCCCAGTGCAGCCGGGCGCGCTGGGCCACGAAAGGAGCGGGCATTGCTTTGGCCTCGCCGTCGGCTCGCGACACCTGGTGGAGGCGACCGCCGATCAGAGCGTAGCCCCGAGCTCCGACCCAAGCGACTCGTCCCGCCTCGTTGGCTCGTTGACCTTCCACCTGGCGGGGCGCCAGATCCCAGGTCTTCTGCAGATTGGCCAGCCCTTGCTGGGTGATGGCGATGGGCTCGGCGAGCCGCGCCGGATCAACGCCGACTACCGGGGGACCGGTCGTGAGGCCGGTCCGAGGCGCGAGCAGCTTTGCCTCCCAGCCCTTGGTGACTGTGGTGCCCTGGGTTTGTACGAAGCGGCCCAGGAAGAGCACTCGTCCACCGCGCCCGAACAGGCGTGGCTGCAAGTGTCCCTCGATGGTGCCGTAGCCCCGGTCGCCCTCCAGCAGCACGCTGCGGCTCTTGGTGATGAGCTTGCCGTCTCGGTCGAGCTGGGCGGTTCGCAGCCTGGCTCGGGCGATGCGCTGACGGCCTTCGCGACGGCTCTTGAGGTGGTCGTACCAGAGCAGATGGGCTCGGCTACCGGCGCCGAGCGCATCGATCAAGCCCATGGCTGGCAGTGGCTGAAGGAAGGTCAGACCCGTATCGACTCGGGTCTCGGCTATGCCAGTGAGCGCGTCTGCCGGACGAATCCACAGCCGCATTTTGGTCTGCTTGCTGACTTTGGGTTTGGGGGGCGAGCGCTTGGTCCGCTTGGTCCGCTTGGGCGCAGGTCGCTTGCCCTTCCGCGGCGGTTGCGCCTTGGTGCTCGGCGCCTCGCTCTTCTCTTCCTCGTCGGCCCGCTGCTCGAACAGCACCAAGCGCCCGTCGAGGGTGGTGGCCAAATCGGCGCTCACCTTGCGGCAGAGAGGACTGGAATTAGCCAGGTCGAGCCGCTCCACGCAGAGCTGCTTGCCGTCCGAGGTGAGCAACAGTGGGTGGGTCTGGGTGTCAAAGGCGTCGACCACCTGCCGTCCCGCCATCGAGCGTATCGGTCCGACCCGTCCCCGGTGGTCGATGCGACGGACATGGGCCTGGCGGTGCAAGAGATCGGTGGTCAACAAGAGCGCCGAGCGCTCACCGACCACCGGCAAAATGGTGGCAGGCAGCTCCACCTGCTGGGCCTTTGCGAGGGGCAGCCGCTCGAGCTGCTCCGACGCTGACGTCCCGGTCCCACCGCTCGGTCCCGGCGCTGCGCTGCCGCTACCGCCGGGCTGGTGGCCCAGTTGGCCTGGTGCATCGGGTCTCGGGCTCTCAGGCCCTTGTTTGCATGCTCCGGCGGCCATCATGGCGACGACCAGGCACAGTCCCAGCAGCCCGCCAGTCTCTCGTCCAGCGGCCCTCATGGTGAGCCAGGCTCTCTGGCGACGGTCATCCCAAGCTGAAGAGCCCTGGAGACCACTGCTGCTCGACCGACACTCGGGCACGGGCTAAGCTTCCGTGAAGGGTCCACCATGGGCAAGAACCTAGACGCCGAGCTTGCCGCAGCAGCGGGGGTGGACGAGTCGGCAAGCACCGAAAACATGAGCCTCGAGCCGGCTGCGCCGGCTAGTGAGGCACGACCGCCTGAGCCGCGGCGCCGCAATCTTCTGCTGCTGTTCATGCTCTTGCTGCTGATGGGAGGTTTGGTAAGCCTTTTCATTTTCGGCTTCAAGGACGCTGCCATCTACTCGGTACCCGTCGGCGAGCTGGTGCAGCGCCGGGACGAGCTGGTCGAGCGCCGGGTACGCATCGATGGCGAGCTGATCCCCGGCTCGCTGCGTAAGAGGGACAAGCCCTGCGAGTACCGATTCGGGCTCAGGGACGGTGACCAACAGGTCCAAGTTCGGTTCCCCCAGTGCGTGGTGCCCGACGGATTTCGTGACATGCCCGAGGGCGGCGTGCTCGTGACGGTGGAAGGCAAGCTGACCCCGGAAGGCCACTTCCATGCGGCGTCGATCATGGCCAAGTGCAGCTCCAAGTACGACCCTGAGACTCACCAGATGAGGGACGAGGGTAGCTGAGGGATAGCTGAGGGAATACCTGAGGGCGGAAGCGGGCTCGAGCCGCGAGCATCGAGCTTGTCGAGCATCGAGCCCCGACCCTCGAGGTCGAGAGCCGACCACCGACACTGTCTGCCTCCCCCAAGCGAGTGTGGTAAGAACCGCCGCCATGGCAGATGACCTGGATCGTGACGAGTCCGAGGACGATGAGGATTTGTCTGGGGACGGCGTTGTCGAGGGTGCTGATGATGACGACGAGGGCAGCGCCGATAGCGAGCCTTCAGGTCCGGCTCGGCGCGAGCGCCAGGTGACCCCACCACCCAAGGCGAGCCGCCGAAACGTCCTGATGGCCCTCGGGGTCGGCCTCGTGGTGGGCGCAGGCGGTGGTGTTGCTGCCGGTCACTATCTCATTGCACCTCGGCGACGGCCGCGCAGGAAGCGCAAGCCTCTGAAGCCCGCCTACATCGCGGTGGCGCCCCACAACCCGCGCAAAGGGGCCCATCCTGCCAAGGTCACCATCGTCGAGATCAGCGACTATCAATGACCTTTCTGCGGGAGGGTCGGTGCGACCCTCGAGCAAGTCCTGGACAAGTACGGTGACGACGTGGGCGTGGTGCTGAAGCACATGCCGTTGCGGTCCCACCGCAAGGCGGAGATCGCGGCCATCGCCGCTCAGGCCGCCCACCGCCAGGGCAAGGCCTGGGAGATGCACAAGAAGCTGTTCGAGAACCGGCGGGCGCTCGATCGAGCGGATCTGGAGAAATACGCCGAGCAGCTCGGGCTCGATGTCGCCAAGTTCAAGACAGACATGGATGACCCAACGGTGAAGGCGGAGGTCCTTGCCGACCAGAAAGCGGCCATCGCCGCCGGGGTCCGGAGCACGCCGACGTGTTACATCAATGGTCAGCCCATCCGGGGTGCCCAGCCCTTTGCCGCTTTCGCAGCGGTCGTGGAAGCCGAGCTCGCCATGGCCAACGAGCTCATCAAGAGCGGCACGCCGCTGGCCGAGGTCCACGAAAAGAGCGCCAAGGCCAAATAGCCTTTCGGGCCGGAAACCAGCTAGCGGCGGCTCTGCCGAAAGGCCTCAGCGAAGTCGGCGGCCAAGGTGGCATCGATCCGATCACCGGCCCGTCCGCTCCGGCGCAGGCACGACCCAACGATGACACCGTGGGCCTCGCGGGTAGCGGCGACCGACTCGATGGTTACGCCACTGGCGACCAGCACCGGGACATCGACTGCTCCGAGCACCGCAGCCAGCTCGGTGCGTGAGGCAGGCAGGCCGGTTCCCGCTCCGGTGACGAGCAGTGCGTCGGCCAGTCCTCGCTCCACTGTCTCTAGCGCCTCTTGCTCGATCGGGCGGGGAGCCAAGGCTGTCGAGTGTTTGACCGCGACATCGCACAGCAGCTTGACCGCTTCGAGGCCGAGTTCACGGCGCTGTCTCAGCGTTGCGTGCGCTTGTCCCTGGATGATGCCCTGGTCGGTCAGTCGTGCGCCGCAGTGGACGTTGATCCGCACCATCCGAGCCTCGACGGCCAGCGCGATGGCCAGCGCCGCCGCGGCGTCATTTCGTAGGACGTTGATGCCCATCGTCAGGGTCGCTGCCGCCTGACGGACAGCCAAGCCGCAACGGGTCATGGCAGCGACGGTGACATTGTCGACCCGGTCTGGTGACAGGGGCAGATCACCGAGATTCTCGACGATCACTCCGTCGAAGCCTGCCTGAGCGAGGGTGACGGCGTCCTCGGCGGCGGCGTCGGTGACGGCGGCGAAGCTACCGCCGTAGCGGGGACTACCGGGCAGCGGCTGCAGGTGAATCACACCGATCAGCGACGAGACGTCAGCAGTTAGGTCCATCGAAACCTCGTCACTCCTGGTTGGGGTCCAATCCCTGCGGCACCGCTACCGCTTCTCCTCGGCGTCGTCGGTCCGGTCGGCCGCTTCCGGCTGGCCGTCTGGAGTCGGTGCCGGCCGGGTGTCGGCCGCGCCATTCAGGCGTCTTCCTGCCATGGGCGCTGCGCCTTGCCTACCCGGTGTCTGGCGAGGTGCGGTTCCCTCGGCCGGCCGCTCATCCTCTCCGGGACCGCTCTTTGGTGACGGCGTCCGAGCCTTCAGCTTCTTCTGCATTTGTTGGTACTTGGTCCCTTGGCGGACGCTCTTGCCCGGTCGCCTGGTTCGGGACCGAGCGGGCTTGCCCGTGCCAGCCGGCTTGAAGTCGATCTTGGACAGTGGACCGCCTAGGTGGAATTGATAGTAGTCGTCGGCAGTCTTCGCCTGTTTGAACTTCGAGCCCGGCGCGACCTCGATGGCTGGCGGGAATTTTTCGCCCGGCTTGCCGAGCAAACCACGGGTGGCCTCGCTCTTATCGCGGTAGACGTCGGCGAACTTGAATTTGAGCATGACGTCCGCTTGGGAGCGGTCCCATGACTCGTGCAGCTTGACCTTGCCCTCGCCGGTCAGCTCGAAGTCACGGCCCTGAGCGTTGAGATCCTCGATCTTGAGCAGTCCGTCCTTGGCGTTGGCCACGATGGTGATTTGGCCGACCTGGGCTGCCGGGAGAGCAACTCCCTGGACCTTGGTCTTGCCATCGCCGAGCACCACGTCGTCGATCCGGATATCGAGCCGGCCGTCGGCCTTCGCGAATTTTCCTTCTTTGGGAGACAGCTGGATCGTGCCGCCGAGCACTCCCAGGACGGGCATCCCCTCGAGCAGCGATTTGAGCGGAGCAATCTCGCCGAGCTGCAGTCCCTCGATCTCCACCTCGGCGTCGCCTCCGCCGGCCCCGTAGGGCACTGTGCCGCTCACCTCGCCTGCGAAAAC
>JAUVCD010000953.1 GCA_030590865.1 Myxococcales bacterium
CGCCCCAGGCGCCGTACACCATGAACGTGACGCTGATCCTCGACCAGCCTCACCTGGCCAAGCGGATCCGAGCACGCGGGGCCATCGCGGTGCGTCCCCCCAACGCTTTGCGCATGATCCTGCTCGGGCCTGGGGGCACCACGGCCCTCGAGTTGTGGATCTGCGGCAGCGAGTTTCGATTCGCGGTGCCTGCCATCGATCTGTTGCGCCGGGGAGACGCCACCACGCCTGTCGCAGAGCTTCGCGGCTTGCCGGTCGAGTTCCTCCGTTGGTGGTTTCTGAGGCCGTTGGCCGGTCGCTTATTGGCCTTCGTCGATGAACCGCCAGCTGGGCGTCGCTACCTGTTGGGTGACGGCGACCGGGTCGTGGAGCTGCGCGGCACGCGCCCGGGTCTGGGACCTCTCGATCGACGATGGAGTGTGCAGCGTCGCTCGGTTCAGGACGAGGAATCACTGCTCATCGATGGCGAGCTCTGTGGCAAGGTGCACTATCGTCAACGATCGACGGGAATCGACCTGGAAGTGCAGTGTGAGAAGCTCAACGTCGCGCCACCGCCGCGTCGCGCCTTCGTCGATCCTGATGACTCGAGCCGAGGCTGTGGATCGCCCCTGGGGGCAGCAGCGCCAGTCTCTGACCGCGGGAATGGTTCACCATGAGTGATGCTTGTGTCATCGCTTGCGGCGCCGTGTCGGCGCTGGGCTGTGGCCGGCAGGCCTACGATGTTACCTCCCTGACCGGGCCGCCTCGGTCGGCGATCGTCGACGACTCGGCATGGGCAGAGGCTGGCCTCGCGAAGCCGAGGAGCGCCCGAGCGCCCACGGCCTTGGGTGGTGAGCCGAGCGATGACCGGGCCACCGACTTGTTGGCCGAGGCGCTGAGACAGCTCGTGCCCCAGCTGGACGAGCGATTGCCCGGCTGGCGGGAGTGCCGCATTGGCGTGAGCGTCGGGACCTCGAGCGGCGGCATGATCAATGCCGAGCGCCTGTTTGTCCAACGGGCTAGCGACCAGCACCCTGACCTGGGAACCGCGCGGCGAGCGACCTACTTCGCGCCGCTCGTGGACGCCTTTGGAATGTTCGGCATCACCATCGGTGGAGATCTCGAGGACCCAGCCGATCCCGGCTCGCGGCTCCCAGATCCGCCGTCGCCCCTCGTCGGCACGCCGAGCGAGTCGTTGCCTACCGCCCGGCCCGTCAAGTGCTGTCAGGTGCTCGCGGCCTGTGCGTCATCGACCATCGCCATCGGGTTTGGGCTTCGTTGGTTGCAGCGCGGAGCTTGCGACTTGGTACTGGCTGGGGGCTATGACGCTCTCAGCCTGTTCGTCGCGGCGGGGTTCGAGGCCATTCGTGCCACCTCAGCCACCAGGCCCCGGCCGTTTCGTATGGGCAGGGATGGCATGGTGCTCGGCGAGGGCGCTGGCCTGGTGGCCATGGTGCGCGAGGAGGCGGGCGTCGAGCCGCTGTTCCGCGTGTCCGGCTTCGGCGCCTCCGCTGATGCGGTACATATTACGGCGCCCGATCGAACGGGCGCCGGGCTGGTGCGTGCCGGTCGCGCCGCTCTGCGGGACAGCCACTGTCCGCCCCAGCGCATCGGGCTGGTGAGCGCTCACGGTACGGCGACGCCCTACAACGACACCGCTGAAGCCAAGGCGATCGCCGAGCTTTGCGGCGAAGGCAGCGCGCCGGTGGTTCATCCATTCAAGGCTCACATCGGGCACACCTTGGGTGCAGCCGGTGTGCTCGAAACGCTCGCAGCGGCGCAGGCCCTGGATGAGCAAGTTGCGCCGGCTGCGGTCGGCACCGAGCCCATCGATCCCGAGGCTAGGGTGACGCTCCTAGCAGCGGCCGAGCGTCGCGAGCTGACTGCGGTGCTCAAGTTGTCGGCGGCTTTCGGCGGTGTGACGGCGTCGTTGGTGTTGCAAGGCGGCGCGTCAGGGCGCAGCCCCAAGCGGTGCCGACCGGTGCGTGTGGCCGGCTACGGGCAGGTTGCCGACGTCGACCGGACTGCGCTTGCGATGGCGACTGGCCTGCCGCTGGATCGGCTGGCGCGTATCGACGATCTCAGCCAGCTGGCCATCGGCGCCGTCGCAGCGCTCGTTGACGAGGTGGGGCAGCCGGCGATGAAAGGGGCGGGCGTGGTCGGCGGCTTCGGGCTCGCCACCTTGGACATCAATGAGCGGTTCTACGCCCGGCTGCTCGCCAAGGGGCCCCGGTGGGTCGATCCGCGGCTCTTCCCGGCCACCTCGCCCAACGCCGGTCCCGGTCACTGCGCCATCCTGTTCGGATTGACGGGGCCCTGCTTTGCCGTGGGCTCGGGGCTTTGCGGCTCTCTCGAGGCGCTGTCCGTTGCTGCCGAGTTGGTGGCAGCTACCGATGCGGAGCGCATGGTGGTGGTCGCCGCCGACGACGGCGGCCCGGCGTCCTCGCAGTGGGTCGAGCTGTTGGCGCCTGGGCGGCCCCACCGACGAGGTGCCGTTGCGGTGCTGCTGGAGCCGGCCAGCGAGCCCGCTGGTCCGGCAGCTCAGGACGGCGGTTCGCTAGTCGAGCTGGACATGGCCATCAATCATCATGTCGGCCCGATCGGCCACCTCTCGCTGTTGAGCTGGCTGGGGCGGTCGGGCTGAGGCCCCTTCGAGCTTGCCCTCAACGGCGCCACTCACTTATCGTCTCCCCAGCTGTCAGGGAATGTTCCGCTGCCACCAACTGTTGCCGTTGTCGAGATGATGTGGGTCCCGCGAAATGCCAAGACTGCCGTGACT
>JAUVCD010000239.1 GCA_030590865.1 Myxococcales bacterium
AAAACCCCGAGAAAAGACGCTAGTCGGCCAACAGGGGGCGCTAGCGAAGGGCTCGCGCGCCCTTCGCCCCGCCAGGGGCGCGCGAGACCGCAGCGCCTTTCGGGCCGGAAACTAGCTAGCGCACCACCCCAATCCCGTCGCGGCAGCTTGTCGGTGGCCCCGCTTCCCCCACCCCTCCCAGCCCGAAATCGAGCCGGAGCCTGAAATTTACGAAACTGCGAATAGTCGTCCCCCCTGCCAGTAGAGAATACAGGAGGCACGAAAGACCCATGCAAACCCACGAGATCGTTTTAGTGACCGTAGGTATCGTTCTGGCCGCGCTGGTCGTGGCACTGGCAGTGAAGGCCGTCCTGTGGATCGGGCGGGATGCGCGGAAGCGGGGCTTCAAACGGGTGTGGCTGCTTCAGCTGCTCACGGTGGTCGAATTCCCCTGGCCGTGGCTGATGTACTACGTCGTCACGCGAAACCTGGATCAAGAGGCCTAGCCCTAGCGGACCGCCACGCTTCAGGCGCGCCGGCCAAGCGCCCGCCGCCTGAGGCTCAGCTGGTCCCTGGCTGGACTTCGTCGAGCAACTCCAAGAATTGGTCGTAGGGCAGCGCATGTAGGCTCTCGGCCTCGATGGCGCCCTCGGACCGGGACAGAATGGAGACACGATGGGCCGTCTCAACATCGGGGGCTTCGTAGATATCCATGAAGTCGTAGCGGCCCAGCAACGCATAGTGGCCGATCCACTTCACCTTGGGGCACACGGTCTTGACTTTCCGCAGCCAGGCGCGGCCTTGGTCACGACGCCCCTTGGCGTCCAGGTGCTCGCTAGTCAGCTTGGTCATCAAAACGAACGTCGGCATCTTACTTCTCCACTCACTGGGTCGTCGACCGGTCCTGCTGCCGTGACTTCAGCTCACAGCCCGACGGCTTTCCGACCGTCCCAAGCGTGCAGCGCATGGGCCGAGTCGCCGACCAGGTCGAGGTAGACCTGGTGCTCCCGGGCGCCGAGGGTGCTCATCGTGCCGTAGATACCCAATTGGTCGAGCTCGGTGATCGTTGCGGCGAGCTTGTCGTAGGCGGCGGCACTCCGTTTCTTGGTCGCCTCGTCAACCGTCAGGGCGCCGAGCTTGACGGCCTCGACGTAGGTCTCGAGGGCGTGAGCCTGGATCTTCAGCTTCTGGGAAAGGAACAGGCGCTCGTAACGGGCGCGGCTGCGCGCCTTGCCGTGAGCCCGCGCCTCGCCGAGCTTGCCGTCCCAGTATTCGCTCTCCTTGTCGATCCGCACCCACAGAATGTCGTATTGCAGCTTCAGGCGCGGGGGCAGCAACTTGCCATGCAGTTGCTGCACCGCCTGCATGAGATGAAACCCGCCGCAGAAGTAGCGGTGGATCCCCGTGGGCGCGCGGCGCCCGTTCCTCACCACGAAGGGCTTCTCCCAAACCCTGGTGGGAGCCCTCACGTAGTCCTCCCAATAACTCTGGTGGTAGGCCAGCACATCCAAGGCGTGCTTTCTGACCTCCTCGAGCCGAGCCGGCTTGGCGATGGCGGCCAAGCCTTCGAGCTTCCAGGCATCGTTATACAACGTGGCGCCAGGCTCGTAGTCGTGCAGGAGATCGACCAAGACACGGCGGAGTGGCACCTTGCCCCCTTCTTTCACCGGGAGCTGGTGCTGCAGCTTGACGCCATGAGCCAGCAATACCTTGGCGAACATGCCTGGATGGGGCCAGGGGTTCTTCGTGGTGGCCAGAGGAGAAAAGGCGAGACGCTTCTCGTCGTCCCGACCGAGGTACTTAGACGCCAGCGCATCGACCGCTAGCTCACCGCTGGCCAGCTTCAGCTCAGGCCCCAGCGCAAGGATTCCATGGGCCAGAGCCCAAGGTTGGTCCACATCGAGGCAATGGGTCCGTACCACCCCCTCGAGCACCTCCCGCGGCGGACGTTTGGGGACCGAGGGGTTGGGGATGCTGGCGGTGCCGGGCTTGGGAACCGCCGCCATAGAAATAGTGGGAGCAGCAGGCGCCTTGGCCGACGGTGGCAGCTCACTGGGTGTCGGCTTGTCGGTGCCCTGGGGACACCCGGTGGCCAACAAAGCGGCGGCGACACCGAGGGTCAGGCGGCCAAGCCTGACCACCGAACGGACAAGCCGCGCCGGCGGATGGTGGAGGCAGGTCAGCAACACGTTGGTCGCTAGAGGCTAAGCCATCCCGGAGAGCAGCGGAAGCTTCACTAGCAAAGGGGCGCAACCGGTGGAGGCACAGCACGCGACGTCCCCGTCGGCGGGCACAAGGGCTATGCTCAGCTCGATGCCAGCGGCCAACCCTACCCCGCTCGACGGGCGTCTCATCGACTCCATCCCAGAGGATGCGGTGGCCATCTGTCGACGACTGCAAGAGCGCGGCAAGCGGGGCTGGATCGTCGGGGGCTGCGTGAGGGATCTGCTGCGATCGGCCCCGGCAAAGGACTGGGACGTGGCCACCGACGCACGCCCCGAGACCATCAGGCACATGTTCCGACGGGTCATCCCGACGGGCCTCAAGCATGGCACGGTCACGGTCCTGCGAGGCGGAGAAGCCTATGAAGTGACCACCTTGAGGGGCGAAGGGGCCTACCACGACGGGCGGCGGCCAGCAGAGGTCGAGTTCATCGACGACATCGTGGAGGATCTGGCACGCCGTGACTTCACCTTCAACGCCATGGCCATCGATCCGCTGGAGCGACAGCTCATCGATCCGTTCAACGGCGGCCAGGATCTGGAGGCACGGCTCCTGCGGGCCGTCGGTGAGCCCGCCGAACGGTTCGCCGAAGACGGTCTGCGCGTGCTCCGTGGGGCCCGCTTCGCCGCGGCCCTCGAGTGCACCATCGATCCGGCCACGCTGAAAGCCATGGGCGCAGGCCAGTCACTCGAGACCCTTGCGAAGGTCAGCCCCGAGCGGGTTCGCGGCGAGTGGCTCAAGACGATGCTGGCGCCCAAACCGAGCATCGGCTTCATCGTCATGCGGGACTGCGAGGCCCTCCAGGTCATCTGTCCCGAGCTAATGGATGCGGTGGGGTGTGAGCAGAACCACTGGCACAGCCTCGACGTCTGGGATCACACCATGGCGGTCATGGACGCCTGCCCGCCTGACCCAATCCTGCGGGTGGCAGCGCTGTTGCACGACATCGGCAAGCCTGGCACTCGACAGCGTTCCAGCAAGACCCAGGACTACACGTTTTACAACCACGAGAGCCTGGGCGCCAAAATGGCCGACCGGATCTTGCGACGGCTCAAGTTCTCGAATGATGATCGGCAGCGAGTCGTCGACATCGTGAGACACCACCTCATCTGCTACTCATCGAATTGGACCGACGCGGCAGTGCGGCGCTGGGTGAGACGGGTGACCGTGGAACGGATCGAAGATCTCTACGCTCTCAGCCGGGCTGACGGGCTCGGCAAAGGGCGCCCTTGTGATGACGAAATGACCGCCATCGCTGAGCTCGGACAACGGGTGACCGCGCTGATGGCGGCCGGGACCGCACTCAGCCCCAAGGATCTGGCGGTAAACGGTACCCTACTGATGTCCGAGCTCGGCCTCGAGCCAGGGCCCATCGTCGGCGAGCTGATGCGCGAGCTCGTCGAGGTCGTGACCGACGATCCAACAGCCAATGAGCCAGCCAGACTCATCGAGGCCGCGCGCGAGCTTGTCGCGCGAAGACAAGGAGAGCAGCCGTGAGTCGCTGGTCGGCACTGCTCCTGGTGGCGCCACTTGCCACGGCCGCGATCGGCATACCCACGGGCTGCAAGATCAAGATCCCAGCCTCCCAAGGCGGCGACTCGGGAATGGAATGCGAAACCAGCGACACCTGCCCCTATCCTGAGGGTCCCTGTCTGCTGGCCATGTGTCTCGACGGGGAATGCGTGCACGTACCGGCGCCGGAAGGCACGCTGCCGCCCGACGATCAGCAGCCAGGTGACTGTAAGCAACTCTATTGTGACGGCCAGGGCAACGTCAGCGCCTTTCCGGCACGCATCGATCTGCCGGTAGAGGATGACAACCCGTGCACCGAGGCGATCTGCGACGTGGACCAGCCCCAGCAGTCGCCAAAGCTTGCCGGCGCCCGGTGCGGCGACGACGGCATCTGCAACGGTGCTGGCCGCTGCGGCGTCTGCTTGCCCAAAGCCGAGCGATGCGACGGCCATGCCGTGATCCGCTGCAGCGCTGAGGGGCAATGGTCAGAGCCTGACGCTTGCACCGTCGAGAAGCCTCTGTGCTCCCAGGCCAAATGTATCGGAGTCACCCAGGTGGCCACCGGACGGGCCCACGGCTGCGCGAGCTTCGACGATGGTTCGCTGCGCTGTTGGGGCGCCAACCACCGCGGACAGCTCGGCGACGGTGGTCTACCCAAAGCGCAGACACCGAGCTGGGCGGCTGGCCTAACGGGCGTCGACTTCGGCCCACGACACGCCTGCGCCGTAAAATCCGGCGACCCCTGGTGCTGGGGCGCAGGCGATTTCGGGCAGTTGGGCCACGGTGCTTACCGCTCGAGCAACGGGCCGACCGCCGTGGCGCTCAGCGGCGTCGCCGAGGTGGCGGTGGGGACCCATCACAGCTGTGCGCGGACCGCCGCCGGTGAAGTGCACTGCTGGGGGCGCAATGACCGAGGCCAGCTCGGCAGCGGCACACCGCCCCCAACTCCTTTGGCGACCCCGCTGCTACCGGCCCCGGGCTCGCCTCGCAGGACGGTGCAGCTCGTCGCCGGTCTGGCGGACGTCGCAGCTCTGCTGATCGACGGCGACCAGACTTGCGTACGACGAAGCACCGGCGCGCTGAGCTGTTGGGGACTACGCCCCTTCGCGCTCCCAGCACCGATACAACGGCCTGAGCCTGGGGAAGATGGAGCGCCACCGGATCCCGAGGCTGTGAAGGAATTCGAAGGCCTGGAAAAAGCCACCATGGCGACCCCCACCGCCATCGCCACGCTGAAAGACGTGAAACAAGTCGCTTGTGGGGCCAACCACTGTTGCGCGCGGCTGGCCACGGGAGCGGTGCATTGCTGGGGGGCGGGAAAGCGCGGCCAGCTCGGCAGATCGCTTCGCCAAGACAGCTTCAAGCCAGTTGCCGTCGAGGGGCTGACCGGAGCCACGCAGATCGCCTTGGGCGCTAACTTCGCTTGTGCGCTCCTCAGCAGCGGGACGGTCAGCTGTTGGGGCGCTAACGAGCACGGACAGCTCGGCACCGGTTCGGAGGCTGAGGTGGGCAAGGCGAGCCCTATCGCCACCCTCGGCAAGATCGCCTCCCTCCACTTGGGGGAGGCTTTCGCATGTGCGCGGGCCACCGAAGGAGGCCTCTATTGCTGGGGCGCAGCTGCCCTGGGGCAGCTCGCCACCAAGAGCTCAGACGCCCAACGGCTTCCCAAGCCGATCTCATGGTGATCTGCCCGCGCGGGGAGCCCCAAACCCACCGGCCCATCCGTGGTAGGAGCATCGGCATGTGCCGGTGGCAGAGCGTGTCGACCCTAGTCCTCCTTGGGCTCGTGGTGCTGGCCTGCAGTCCGGCGATCCGTCCCCACCCCCCCCTGCGAGCCAAGCCCATGGCCTCAGCGCCAACCCCCACCGTCACCATCGCCGACGCCACTGCCAGCCCCGTCACATTTGAGCGGATGGCGACCTTCCCACCCCCAGGATGGCAGATCCCCCGAGCCGTTCGATGGTCGCCAGATGGCAAGCTCGTCACCTACTTGCAGAGTGAATCACACAGCGATCGCATGGCGCTCTTCGCCTTTGACGTCGCCAGCAAAGAGCATCAGGTGCTCGTCCGTGCCGCCGACCTGACCGACACGAGCAAGCCCATGTCTCGGGAGGAAGAGCTGCGCAGAGAACGCCAACGCAAGCGCATTAAAGGCGTCACCGCCTATGCATGGGCCGAGCGAGCGCCGGTCATGCTGCTTCCGCTGGGCGGCAACCTATTCGTTCGCGATGCCGACGGGACGATCCGCCAACTGACCGACGGGCCGGGCACGGACATCGACCCAAAGCTGTGCGGCGACGGGACCCAGGTTGCTTTCGTCCGGGGCAGTGAGCTGTTTCTCGTCGAGGTGAAGAGTGGCACCGAAAGACAGCTCACCCAAGGCGCTCCCGCCGGCGTGACCCGCGGCCAGAGCGACTTCAACGGCCAGGAGGAGTTCGACGAGCCCAGTGGCTTGTGGTGGGCACCTGGCGGTGACCGTCTCGCCTACCTCGAGGTCGACGAGCGACAGGTCACCGAGATCCCCATCATGGGCTACCGCCAGGGCCACGACCTGCAACACCATCGCTACCCGCGCAGCGGAGGCACCAACCCAAGCAGCCGCATCGGCGTCATCGACGTCGCCACCGGCAAGACGACCTGGATTGAGCTGCCGACATCCAAAGGGTGGAATCCCAAGGACCAATACTTAGGTCGCATCACCTGGAGCCACGATGGTCAGGCGCTCTTCCTCCAGCGACTGAGCCGTGACCAGCGGCAGCTGGCGCTGGTCCGCGCCGACCCCAAAACGGGCAAAGCCCAGCACCTGGTCGAGGAAAATGACCCGAGCTGGCAGCAGCTAGGCGGCATGCGAGCGCTCCGCGATGGCTCGATCATCTGGACCGCCTGGCGTGATGGGCACCGCCACCTCGAGCGCCGCTCGGGATCCACCGGCGAACGTCTCGCCCAGCTCACCGAGGGCGACTGGGACGTGAGCCGGCTGGTCGACATCGACCCAGAGGCCCGGCGGGTGTTGTTCATCGCCAACCGGGATGACGTGCTCGACCGGCAGCTCTATGCCGCCGCGGTCGATGGCAGCGGACCCCTCACCCGGCTCAGCAGCGAGCCAGGCGTCCACACCATTGCAGGAGAGCGGCCCGATCGCGGTTGGGTCGACATCCACTCAGCGGTCAACCGCCCTCCCGAGGCAGTGATCCATGGATCCGATGGCAGCACCATCGGCGAGATCGAGATACCCCGGGCGGCGGACTTCGATGAGTTGCGACTACGGAATGCCAAGCGGGTCACCCTGTCGCGACCTGGCAAGCCCGACCTCTACGGTGCCCTGCTCAAGCCCCGAGTCATCACGCCAGGAGGTCGCCATCCGGCCGTCGTCGTCGTCTACGGCGGTCCGGGGGTTCAGATGGTCCGCAACGACTACAACCCTCGTCTGCTCTGGCAACATCTGGCCGATCGGGGCTTCGTGGTCTTCCAGCTGGACAATCGGGGCTCGACCGGACGAGGTCACGCATTCGAAACACCGATCCGGGATCATCTCGGAGCCATCGAGCTCGAGGACCAGCTCGCTGGGCTGGACTACCTGTCCCAGCTGCCCTTCGTCGACCCAGAGCGCGTGGGGATTTATGGCCACAGTTACGGCGGCTACCTGGCCGCCCTCGCCATGTTGCGTGCCCCGGGGCGTTTCAAGCTGGGAGTGGCGGGCTCGCCGGTCACCGACTGGCGGCTCTATGACACCGGCTACACGGAACGCTACCTGGGAACGCCGCAAGACAACGCGGCTGGCTATGCGGCCAGCGAGCTCAGCCAGCACGCTGAGCAGCTGCGCGGCAAGCTGTTCATCATCCACGCACTGATGGACGAAAACGTGCACTTTCAGCACACCGCCAAGCTCATCGACGGGCTGGTGCAAGCGGACAAGGACTTCGACCTGCTGTTGTTCCCTGGCGAGCGCCACGGGTACCGCAACCCGCAGGCTCGGCGCTACCTCTACCGAAGGGTCGTCGACTACTTGGTCGCCAACCTCTGAGAGCCGCCAAACCAGCGGCCCTACGAGGCCTAGACCAAGGGTCGTCGGGGCTGCGCAGAACTTGGATCGATTGGGCTCCCTCGGCTAACAGGAGCACATGGCTCGAACTGGGATCTGGCTGCTGCTCGCCTCGTTGACCCTGCCCGGTTGCGCCGAGAATGGCAGCGCCCGGCCCCAAAGCGGCACCGACGCACCGAGTGGCTCGGCGAGTGCTCCGACCTTCACCCGCGGCGCCGGCTCAACGGCTCCGAGCGGGAGCACGACCGTGGCGGTTGCGCCGAGCGCTAGCGCCCTGGAAGCCCCCCCGACGGCCAGCGCCAGCGCCTCCGCTGACGTCGGACCATTGCCTGACGTCGAGGTCACCAACATTGGCATGCACATCGGTGGTGAAGCCAACACGGCCGCCGAGAAACAGCCGATCCGCGAGGCTGTCCACAAGCACTACGACGACTTCCGACGCTGTTACGGCAAGCTCGAGAGCCCACCCAAAGAAGCCACCTTCGGCGTCGACATGCGCATCGAGGGAGCCGGTGGTCGCGCCAAGATCAGCAATCCCCGCAATGCCTTCGACGACGACACCATCACCTCGTGCTTCGTCGCCGTCTTCGAGACCGTCGATTTTCCCAAGTCGAAGAAGGGCGTCGCCCAGATGGTGAGCTTCTCGCTGCGCTTCCGACGCAAATGATCAGCCGTCGTGGGCGTCCTGCTGTGCCTCTTTGCTGCCAGCGCCCAGCCAGCTGTCGACCCGCGCGAAGCTGAGGTGCTGCTGCTCCGCAGCGGCGAGAATGGCCGGGAGGGCGCCGACGCTCGCCGGGACGAAGTCGCCACGCTCCGCCGCGTCATGCAGCATGATGATGGCGCCGTCCTTCAGTCGCCGGATGACCCGACGGGCGACGGCCTCTGAGGTGGCACCGGACCACCCATCAACGCCCCGGGCTGACCACCCGATGGCCTGAAGCTCCATTTTTCGGATCACCTGGGCGATAGAGGGGCTGATGTGGCCGATCGGCGGGCGAAACAGCCAGGGGCGCTCCCCGGTGATCTCCTCGACTCGGTCGACGACCTGGTCGAGCTCCTTGCGCACCCGCCAGGGCGGTCGAAGCATGAAGAGACGATCGTGAGAGTAGCCGTGCACCCCGATGGCATGGCCGCGCTCGACGATCTGCCGAATGACCTCAGGATGGGCGTCGGCCTTATGGCCGATGACGAAGAAAGTAGCCTTGGCGCCCGCCTCGTCCAGCAGATCCAAGATGGCGAGCGTCGAGACCGGATCCGGGCCGTCATCGAAAGTGAGCGCCACGCCGCGGGCGTTCCGGGGCCCCAGGGTTACCACGTCAGCGAACATGCTGAAGCGAGCGAAGACCACCCCTAGGGTGACCAAGCCCACGTAGGCGAAGAGCGCCACGATAGCGACCCACAGGGGCGGTGGCTCGGCGACCAGCGCATGGACAGCCAGGGCGACGCCCCCGGCCGTGGCTAGGTAGAACAGGATGCGGGCAGGGGGCACAACCCTCAGTTCCGCCGCTGCCGCTGAGCCGCTTCGGCCTCCGCCGCCTCGGCTTCGGCCGCGCTGGTGTTGGCGCTGCGTCCCTCGGTCGCGATGCGCTGCTTGGACCGGCCAGCTTTCGCTTGGGACGCGCCCTTTGGCTCGGCGCCGCCCGGTTGGTTGTCCGCGTCAAAGAAGCCAGCCAGCACAGCGCCCACCAGGGCCAAAGACGTAACGAAGAAGGTCCCGAGAGTAACCGAGCTGGCTGACACCGACGCGAGCCCCGGCAGCGCCGACGGATCGAAGGGCAAGCCCATCGTCAAGAAGTGCCGCACGAGCCACATCATGCCGGGGGCGAGGATGGCACCGGCAGCGGATTTCATGCCCACTTCGATCCGGGCATCTTCGGCCCAAATGGGCTTGCCAGCGACCATCGCCACCAGCACGCCGACGAGGGCCGCGGCGAGATAGGCTAGCCAGCCCCAGCTCAGACCCGCGGCCAAGAGGCCGTAACCCACCAGCCCGCCGAGCACGAGGCCCTTGAGCAATCCGACGATTAGCCGCAAAGCCATCACGTGGTCGATCTACGATGGTGAATGGTGGTGCGCAAGCGGAGGCTCGAAATCGACGTTCAGATCGGGGTGTTTGACGCCCGGTGCTCCGGGCCCGATCCTTGCGCTCCAGCCATGAGATCGCTCCCCATCCGTCCCCTGGTCACGCTGGCGCTGCTCGTTGGCGCCGTCGGTTGTACGGCCACCCGGGACGCTGCGCTGCCGCTGGTGCGGATTCACGCCACCAAAGATCTGGTCTGCCCTGAAGAGAAGATCGCGATCGAACGACTGCTCGGCGGCCGCTACGTGGCGACGGGCTGCGGACGCCGAGCGACCTATCACAGCGCTTGTGAGCACCTGCGCTGCACGGTGGGGCAGGCAGGCGAGGAGCCTCCCGTCTGGCGCGACCGGCCTGAGCCAGGGGTCCACTGAATACGGCCAGCACTAGCGCGGTGGCGGCTCGTCGGGCTCGGTGAACTTGGCTAGATCGCCACCACCGATCTCGTAGATCGAGCTGCCTGCCGCCGCCCAGAAGTGGTTCAGAGCGCCGAAGCCCAGCCCCTCGACGTACTCGCCGGTACCGGCGTACTCGAAGAGATTCACCTGAATCCAGGTGTCGCCACGGTCACGCATGTACTGGCCCAAGTAATCGGAGGTCATGTCAGACACGTACACATAGGGCGTGCCCGTGTTGGGATCGGTAACGACCTCGATGCCATCCATATGGTCTCCCGAAAGATCCGGATAGCCGAACTCGAACACCCATTCGTTGGACGCTGCGTGGTAGGAAAAGACGCGCCTTCCGCCCCCCCAAATCTCCAGCTCGTTCGAGCCGTACCAGACGCCGTTCACCTCATCGTAGCCAAGGTGCGAAAATGCGATGGCGGAGTTGGTATCAACCACCTTGGTCGTCGTCTGGCCGTTGTAGGTGAACTTGAAGAAGTCCCCCTGCGTCCCTTGGTCGACAAAGAAGACGCCCTCGGTGACCGCGTAGAGCTCGCCTTGCGACTGCTGGCCCAATTGGGTGTCGTAGGTCTGGATGTGGGTGATGATCCGGTCTTCAATCGGACCGGTAGCGTCTGGATTGTCCGGGTGCTGGTTGGGCTCGAATTCGCCGTCACCATCCGAATCGAGCAGCTCGACCCGGTAGACGTCCAAGGCGCTGCCGCCACGGTTGACGTAAAGGTAGTCACCCAGGCTATCGATGTCGTAGCCCCCGAGGAATTCCGTGTCGCCCTGCTGAAACCTTGCGTACTGATAGTAGAAGCCCGTCGGAGTGGTGCCACCGATGATCTCGAGGGGCACGCAGACCCCTTGGGCAGAGTTGCACTTCTGATAGGCGAGGGGATCGCACGTTGCGATGGGATCCCACTGGGCCGGTGGCCCCGGGTTGCAGGCCAGGACGGTGTTTCCTTCGCAGGAGAACTGGTCGGCGATGCACAAGATGCAGCCTGTGCCTGGCACGCAAATTTCGTCACCGCAGTCCTGTGAGCTGGCTTCTTCTCCGTCAGCATTGCAAGTGACGGCCGCCCCCTCCACACAGATGATCTCCCCGGCGTGGCCGTCGCAGGCCTCAGGCTCAGGATCGGGATCGAAGCCTGCCCCCGTGCCGCCGTCAGGATTGCCAGCCCCGTGGCCACCGCCGCTAGTTGAGGAAGACGAGGCACTGCCCCCGGTGCCCAGCTTCGAGTCGGTCTGGTCGTCACTCGAGCAGGCGTAGCCGGCCGCTGCCGCGAGGATGAAAGCAGCCGAGACAAGTAGAATCTTGCCGGCCTTGGCCTGTTTTGGTTTTCCGCTCATCGTGGGACGTCCCTTGTCGCTGACCCTAGCACCAAGACAAAGACTATCACGATGGACAGAACCGGACCGCGCGTGGGCCGCCGAGGCACCTCTCCGGCACAGGCTGAACAGGTCGTGGAGACACTCATCTTGGTGGGAGGCGGAGTGCTCTTGGTGGGCGTGGCTGACACCATCGACCGCGCATCATGCCGCAAGCCGCGTGGCATGAGGCTCCGCCCGAGTAACGCCGCACGATCGGAACGCGTAGCACCTGCAGGCGATCCATGAACCGGTTGCGCTCCCCATCCGAGGCGTTGGTGAAGCCTGTGCCGTCAACCTGGTTGTAGTCGATGAGGTTGATGCGCAAGCGGACGCCCACGAGCAACTCGCGGAGCGCCTCGACCTCGTCGGCGCCTGTGTTGATCCCGCCGAGCAGGACCCAACCAATGGTCTGCCGCCCCGGCGCCAGTGCGTCGTGCTCACGCACCGCCTGGGCGAGATCGACCAATGACACACGACCGGCAACGGGCATGAGCTGCCGACGGCGCTCCTCGATGGCGGAATTGAGAGACAGGATCAGGCGGAAACGATGGCCCTCCCGCGTGTAGCGCCGAATGGTCTCCGGAGAACCGACCGTCGAAATGCCGATGGCCCTCGCCCCGATGCGACCGCCACAGGGTTCGGAAAGCACACGGGCGGCTTGGATGACCTGGGCGTAGTTCTGCAGTGGCTCGCCCTGCCCCATGAACACGGCACCGGTGACCTTGCCCGGCGCCTCGCGGCGCACCGCGAGCCAAGCGCCCACCATTTCCCACGCCTCGAGATTGCGCGTGAGCCCCTGCTGGCCGGTGGCGCAGAACCGACACCCCATCGCACAGCCCACCTGGGAGGACAGGCACACCGTGAAGCGCCCCGGCCGATGCAGGGGAATACGCACCCCCTCGAAGAGAGCCCCGTCGAAGGAGCGAAAGAGAACCTTCACGAAACCATCGACTGGGTCGGTCGCCCGCTCCACCACCTCGAGGGGACGTCGCTCGGTCAAGGCGGCAACGGCGTGACG
>JAUVCD010001011.1 GCA_030590865.1 Myxococcales bacterium
TCCCGCCCAGTCATTGCATTCGTCCTGATAGGTGCTTGGCCCATCCCCGCAGACGAAGTCGGTGTTCCAGGCCTCCTCGTCCTCGCGGACATAGAAGGAGAGGAAGTCCGGCCAGGCCTGCTCAGCATAGTCGTAGCTGAAGTCGTCGATGTAGAGTTTCCCGCCCTCGCGGACGTACTGCCGGAGGTTGTTCACCGCGGTCTGTCCCGACGGCAGCAGGGCGCCGCAGGGCAGCACGATGAGGTTGTATTGAGACAGCACGCTGTAATCGTTGATCAGGGTTCCCACGTCACCTGCGCCAAACATGTCGGGCTCGATCAGTGCCACCTCGCCGGCGTAGTCGAAGCCCAGGGCCTCCCACATGGGGCGCTGATCCTCCCACGCGCCATCGACAATCGCGATCTTGGGGATGTTGTCGCCGAGGGTCAGATCGGTGTGCGTGGGCAGGGTGGTGAGCTCGGGCTTGGGCGCGTTCGGCGCGCCGCCCTCGAGCGTGTAGATCTCGCCTGGGGGTGTGGATCCCATCCTGAGCAATTCCGCATGAGCTGAGATGACCTGGTCGCTCGCTGGCGGCCTCGGAGAAAGTTGAACACGGGACAGAGCCTATGCCATTGAAGAAGGTGACTAAACCAGGCTTCGATGGAGGATGTCCCGTGGCACGTATCGTGATCCAGATCCCCGACAACTTCAACCACCTTGCTCAGGCCCTTCCCCAGGTGGTGACCGACCTTGTGTCCAACATGCCTGTGACCGAAGGTGGACGGAAGGTGGACTACCCCAGTGTCGAGAGCGGTGTCTGCAAGGCTACTGCTGCGCTTGAGCGAGCGGCACACGCCGACATTCTCAGTGCGCTCGATGTCGATTCGCCGCTGGTCATGATCGAAGGACGGGAGTACGCGAAGGTGCTGCGCTCGTCGTCCACCTACTACACATCGGCGGGCGCAGTTGAGGTGATGCGGTCGCTGTACCGCGAGAGCGGCGTTCGCAACGGCAAGACCGTGGACCCTGTGTCGATGCGAATCGGCGCGGTGAGGGGCGGGTGGCTTCCGGCAACTGCTGTCGCGATGGCGCACGCACTCCAGATGGGCACCTCCCGCGAAGCTGAGCGCACTGGAAAACAGCTCGGACGCCTGCGCTACTCGCGGTCGGCCTTCGAGGACGTAGGGCATCTGGTTGGAGAACAGCTCACCAAGGTGCAGGCCGACGTCGAAGCGCAACTCATCGCTGACTTCGTCGTGCCAGCGGAGGCCACGAGCGTGAGCACGTCGCTGGATCGCGTATCGGTGCCCATGGAAGAACCGCTGAAGCGGTCGGTGGGCCGCCCACGCAAGGGGGCCCCCAAGAATCCCATCGAACGAAACTTCCGGATGGCGTACTGCGGCACGATGACGCTGCACGACGCTGAGGGCAACGCCCTGCACACGATTCGCTACGGACGCATGCCGCAGGGGGACGCCACGGGGATGTGCCGTGGCATGATCGGCGACATGAAAATTCTGCTGGCAAAATGTCCCAGCCTCGACCTGATGTTTTTGCAGGACGGTGCTCACGAACTGTGGAATCTGCTCACCAAGGCGGTGAACGACGCAGGGCTCGGGGGGCCGATCCACGAGCTTGTCGACTTCTGGCATCTCGTTGAGAAGTTGGGCAGCGCCGCCGTCGTCATGCATGGCCCCAAGGAGGGAAAGGCCGTCGTGACGCGGTGGGCGCGCTGGCTCCTCAAGAAGCAAAGCGCAGCAGCGTGCATTCTGGCTGAGCTGAAGAAGTCGAATATGCGCTATCACCGAGTCGGTAAGAGCAAGCCTGTGCACGAGGCCATCACCTATTTGGAGAACCACAAGAATCGGCTGAACTACGCCGGTGCGCGGAAGCGGGGGCTTCCCATCGGCAGTGGACAGGTGGAGGCGACGTGCAAGAACTTGGTGGCGCTGCGGATGAAACGCCCGGGGGCGCGCTGGAAGGAGCGCACCGGAGAGCACATCGTGCGCCTCCGTGCGATAGCCCTCAGCGATAGATGGGAATCCGCAATGAATCACACGATGGGTCCTTTACGCAAATCCGTCGAGGAGGCGGCATAATTGATCAGGATGGGAGACACACCCGTTAAGATTGCCCGAGGCGGCTTCATCTGAATATGCACAACAACGCAGCTCGTCGCGAATCCGCTCGCCATGCGTTTCGGAGGCGAATCGTAGACCTCGGCGTATCTGACGACCTGCCGCAGCATGTAGAGCCCGTGCCAGTAGGCCTCGACGATCGGCCGGGTCACTTCGAGCCAGTTCTCGTTGTCGCTGCTTCCAGACCTTCCCGGTGCCCTCTTCGACCATCTTCTTCGTACCAGGGCATGAGTCGGCGATCGGGCACGATTCGCTGCATCGCGTCTCGG
>JAUVCD010000817.1 GCA_030590865.1 Myxococcales bacterium
GGTTCGGCGGCCGGTGCTCAATCGGGCCCCTGCTGCAGTGATCACGTCGAGGCCGAGCACGTAGTCTCGCGTCACGCCGTACTTGAGGGCCCGTGGCCCGCCGGCATTCTCTGCGATGTTGCCGCCGAGGGCGCAGTCAGCCTGGGAATTTGGGTCTGGCGGATAGAACAGCCCCTCGGCCTCGACGGCTTGCTGGAGCTGCTCGAGCACCAGACCGGGCTCGACCACCGCGAGCAACTCTTGGCAGTTGATCTCTTTGATGGCGTTCATCCCCAAGGTGCACAAGGTGATGCCTCCGCACACAGGGACCGCACCGCCGGATTTACCGGTCCCCCCGGCGCGGGGTGTCACCGGCACTTGGTGCTCACTGGCCACTAACAGTGTCGCCGCGATGTCCTCAGCGCTGGTAGCCATCACCACCGCATCTGGGATGACCGGCTCTTGCTCCGACTCGTCGGCCCCGTAGCGAGAGCAGCCCTCCTCCGAGGTAATCACTTTCGAGTCGCCAAGAACGCGGTTGAGTGCACTCCTGACTTTGTCGACGGTCGCCGCGGAGGGACGAGGAAATGGGGCTGGCGGCTGCATGTTGACTTCGGCGCGACGGGGTCGAGCACCTGAGGCTCGGTACCTGAAGAAGGGAAGCATAGCCCGTCGCCCTGGAAAATGCGGCCTCACGAGCCGGATGTCTGGCGGCGGGACGTGGAACGAACCGGGCGGTGAAGCCAGCTCGGTGGGGCCCCAATCGGCACGTCGATTGCAAGGAGCTAATGGAGCGCGCAACGCCAGCGGTAGCCCGGTCCGGAACGTGCCGAGCCATCGCCGACCAGCGCACCCATATCACTTATGCCCGGCCCCGCGGCCGGGCCCAACGCGGAGCAGCTTGATGACACACCTGGTGCGTAGTGCTTACGCCCACTTAGCTCACCCAACCTTCACCGCCGACGACACCCTGGTGCGCTCTGGCCCCCCAGCGGCCGACCCAACCTCGGTGGCTCGCCGTCGCCAAAGCACCGCCATCCCATCGTGTTCTTCCCGGGCGAAACGAGCCATACGTGACAACTCGGTTGGCGACTCTGCACATTTCGCGTGCACTGCGCACAAATTAAAGACCTCGGAGCAGACTCCCGGCGTTGGCGCTCACGGCGGGTTGGCGCCCCAGCTGTCCGATCTCGAATGGGCCGAGCGGACGCGCCTGGCCCTCGGCTGGCGCCTGGAGGCCATCGACCATCACCGGTCCATCGCTGCCTGCGCCCGCTTCGCCGCCCAGCTACAAGCCTCCGGTGCCCCAGTCAAACTGGTCGCGGCGGCCCAACGGGCGGAAAGCAACGAGATCGCGCACGCCGAGCTGTGCCTGGCGATGGCAAGCGCCTACGCAGACCATCCCGTAACCTTGGGCGTCCACCACGCCAACGACCGACCGGGGAGCCTTGAGGACCCAATCGCCATCGCCGTCCACACCGTGCGCGCTGGCTGCGTGGGCGAAACCGTGCGCGCTGCCCTAGCCACCGCGGCGGCCCAGGCGGCGACTGATCCGGCAGTCCGCAGGCTCTTGGTTCGAGTCGCTGCGGATGAGACGCGCCACGCCGGCCTGGCGTGGCGCTATCTCAAGTGGACCCTACGTCACCAGCAGAGCCCATCGTTGTTCACCGCGACGGCAGCAACGTTCGATGCCCAGCTGGCCCGCGTCGAGGGCCAGCTCACCGGCCCACCCAACCGTGACGACCACTGGCTCGCCCACCATGGCTTGCTCACCCCAGCGGTAAGAACACCCATCGCCCTCCGCAGCATGCACGAGGTGGTGCTCCCTTGCGCCCGCGCGCTGCTCGCCGAAGTCCCGCAAACCGGTCCGAAGAGCCACGCGGCCGACGTCGCGTGACCGCCGGCGCCCCCTCTCCGAGGCCCCCCAACGCAATGCTGGGGCGTTTTCCTGGCGTTCTTCGGGTAAACTAGAGCAATAGACGGGGGCACAACAAACTTGAAAGCGGGCCAGAGGCTCGGGAGGCGTGGCATGATCTCTCACCGATTCTGGGTTGTCGGTACACTGTCCTTATCCGGTGCGCTGGCCTTTGGACTGTCAGCGGCGTGCAGCGCCGGCAGCGACACAGGCGACGGGACCGGCGGTAGCGGAGCGAACGCCAGCAGCTCCAGTGGCATCGGCGGGGAGATGACCCTGGACGGCGGCACCAACGACGCCAGCGGTGGAGCTTGTGCTGCCGACACCTATCCAGGCGAGCTGGTGCCGCTCGACCTCTACGTCATGCTCGACAAGTCGTCGTCGATGACTAGCGAGGGCAAGTGGGCATCGGTGACCACGGCACTGAAGGGCTTCGCGGCCTCCGAAGACTCGATCGGCATCGGCGTGGGGCTTCAGTTCTTTCCAGTGCCCGCGTCCTACCCGATTCCGGTGGCCTGCAACGGCCAGATCAACGATCCGGCCTGCGGCCTCTACGGTCCCTGCATGCCCATCTTCAACGTCTGTAGCGGCTCGGTCTCGAACGACTCGTGCGATCCCATCGACTATGACGAACCCAAGCTGCCCATTGCCGAGCTGCCTGCGGCCGAGCCGGCTTTCACCGCCGAGCTCAACAACGCGAGCCCTAATGGTGACTCGACGCCGAGCCAGCCCGCCATGGAAGGCGCAGTCGTCTACGCCACCGCCTGGGCCCAGGCCCACCCGAGTCATCTCACCTTCATCGTCTTCGCCACCGATGGCGACCCCACCAGCTGCAGCTTCAACTCGATTCAAGGCACTGCTGACGCCGCTCAGCAAGCGGCCAATGGCAATCCCCCGGTCAAGACCTTCGTCATCGGTGTGGGGAGCGAGCTGGGGAGCCTGAACCAGATCGCCGTGGCCGGCGGCACGGGCCAGGCCTACCTGGTGGACACAGGCCAAGACGTAACCCAACAGTTCATCGACGCGCTCAACGAGATCCGCGCCCTGGGCCTGTGCAAGTTCCAGATCCCGGTGCCCGAAGAAGGCACCCCTGACTACGGCAAGGTCAACGTGTCGTTGGTCGATCCCAACAACCCGGAGAACTACATCGTGGTCGGACAGGTCGACAACGAGTCGACCTGCGATCCCGTCGAGGGCGGCTGGTACTACGACGATCCCTACGACCCAAAGATGATCATCCTCTGCCCAGCCAGCTGCGACGAGGTCATGCTGAGCGACTGGGACGTCTCGGTGCTGCTCGGCTGCGAGACGATCTTGCGGTAGTCCGTCCTGGGCCAATCAGTCGTGCGGGGAACCCGCTGTACCCCGCGGCGACCGCCCACCGCTGGTCAGCGGCGGTCGCCGCGGGGCCCAGCGGGTTCCCGCCTGGCTCGACGTCTGGCCTGCGCACTGGTTGTTTCCGAGGGTTTTTGGAAAAAACCCTCCCCCAGCGCGAAGCGCGCTGGGGCCCCCTCCGAAAAACCCCGGGCGGGTTTTCTGAGCTAGGTGGCGTTCCCCATTTTCGGTCCTCGAGCAGCGGCTGCACAGCGGGGTGTAAGACGGGAAGCGGGGATGCGCCCCCCTCCCCCGCAACCCACCCAATGGGCGAAGGCGCAGGGTGCAATGCGAGAGGCTGCGCGAACCGGAGGCCCCAGCGCGAGGCCCTCACTCTGAACCGGCCCGGGATTTCCGGAGGCTCCAGAAGTTGAGAGGATGGAGCCAT